>DATFJC010000021.1:0-11343 GCA_035269445.1 Patescibacteria group bacterium | reverse complement strand
CTCTCTGATATTACTACCATCGCCATACAAAGGCACTTTTTTTTCTTGGAATAAATTAGTACTAAATAAAGGAATAAATTTTTCTACATGTTGATAAGGGCCAACATTATTACAAGAACGCGTAATAAGAGCAGGAAAGTTATAAGTTTTAATATAAGACCTTACCAAAACATCAGCTGCAGTTTTTGAGGCAGAATAAGGATTATTCGGCTTTAAAGGATCTTTTTCGCTAAATTTAGCTTTTTTTGTACTACCGTAAACTTCATCTGTGCTAATTTGAATAAAACGATCTATATTATAAAACTTAGAAACATTTAATAAAACATTGGTGCCTAAAACATTTGTTTTAGTAAAATTAAGAGAGTTTTTAATAGAATTATCAACATGAGACTCAGCTGCAAAATTTATTAAGGCGTCTGGTTTTTCGTTTTCCATTATCTGAGAAACTATCTTTTCATCAATAATATCTCCTTTTATAAATTTATAATTCTCATTGTCTTCAAAGCCTTTAAGATTATCTGAATTGCCAGCATAGGTTAATTTATCTAAATTAATAATTTTAGCCGAAGAATCAGAGCCTAACTTATATCTAATAAAATTAGATCCAATAAAGCCTGCTCCCCCAGTAACTAGTATTTTCATAAATTATATATTTAAATTATTTAAAAATCGTTTTGTGGCATCTTGCCAAGACGGAGTTTTGTAATTAAGTATTTCTTCAATTGGGAAATTATTTAAATTAGTGCTTTTGGGTCTTTTTGCTAAAGTCTTAAAATCACTTGCTTTAGCTTTTTCTAATTTACCTTTCCAACCAATCTGCTTTAAGATTAATTTTGCCCAATCATATTTAGAGCATTGTCCATTATTAGAAAAATGATAAAGTCCAAAGTTATCAGTTTGAGACAAATTAATCGAAACCTCTGCTAAATCACCCACAAAAGTTGGACTACCCGTTTGATCAGCTACTATTTTCAAACTATCCCTACCCTTGGCCCAATTTAAAACCTTTAAAGGGAAACTGCTTTTAGGGTTTTTGCCAAAAAGCCAAGAAGTTCTAATAATAAAATACTTATTAGCAAAGTCTTTGACCATTTTTTCTCCCAAAAGCTTACTTTGGCCATACTTATTAATTGGTTTTGGTTGATCAGCTATATTATATTCTTGCTTTTCTCCCGGAAAAACATAATCACTGCTATAATGAACTAACCGAGCATTAATTTTTTTACTACATATAGCAAGATATTTTAAGGCCATTCCATTGACTGATAATGCCTTTTGCCAATCATGCTCTGCTTGATCAACTAAGTTATAGGCGGCGCAATTGAAAATAATATCTGGTTTTTTATCCAACAATACTTTTTCAACCTGATCAAACTTAGCAATATTTAAATCCTTTTTAGTCAATAAAAAAACCTCGTTTTCAGAGGATAACTTTTCTTTAAAACTTTGAGCTAATTGTCCTTTAGCGCCAGTAATTAAAACTTTTTTATTCTTCATAAATAAAATTATTATCAGCCTCTTCTAATCCAGGTAATTTTTGATCTTTTTCAGATATAATTGGATTATTAAAAGGCCAATTAATGCCTATTTTAGGATCATTCCATTTTACCCCGCTGTCATGCTCAGGAGAATACTCATCTGTACATTTATACATAATTAAAGAACTTTCCTCAAGAGAACAAAATCCATGAGCAAAGCCTTCTGGGATATAAAACATTTTAGCATTATCTTCTGACAAAATCTCTCCTGTCCACTTACCATAATTAGGTGAGCCTTTTCTAATATCAACTGCTACATCTAAAATTTTTCCCTTAAGGCAATAAACAAGCTTGCCCTGAGCCTTTGGTTTTTTTTGAAAATGAAGACCCCTAATTACACCCTTTTTAGAAACAGAAATATTGTCTTGTTTAAATTGGGGTACCTTGTCATCAAAAAAAGATTTTTTAAAAACTTCCTCAAAATAACCCCTATAATCTTTAAAGGATTTTGTTTCAAACAATAAAACGTATTTTTTAGATATTCTAAAAGGCATAAAATATTTATTTACTTAAATTTAACTATTACTAATTTCATAGTATACAAAATTTGAAATTATTGCAAGTTAAATGGCTTAAAAATATTTTTTTTATTAGCTAAATTTTAACCTCTTCTTGGGCTTCCTTTTCAGCAGATTTCCTTTTATAAATCCTATAATCTTTTATTAGAATAGAAATAATAGTAGCAAAAGGAACTGCCAAAATCATTCCCAGGGGGCCAGCAACCTTACCACCAATTAAAAGAACAATAATTATAGTTAATGGATCAAGCCCTACAGCCCTATGCATAATATAGGGGGATATTAGGCTGCCCTGGATCTGTTGAATAACAAAGTAAAGAATGGCAACAAACAAAGCCAAACTTGGAGACTGAGTTAAAGCTATTATCAAGGCAGGAACAGCCCCAATATAAGCCCCAACATAGGGAATAAACTCGGTCACGCCAGCTAAAAAAGCTAAAGCTAGGGCATACTTAACACCCAAAATTGAAAGCCCTACATAAACCATAGCAGAAACAGCAAGAACCAAAACAATCATTCCCCTGCCCCAAGAACCAATTTCTTTTTGGATCGAGTCTAAAAACCTATCCAAAAATCCCTTATACCTTTCGGGTATAAATTTTTCTATTACAGAAGAGAGAGTTTTCTTCTCTATTGTTAAATAAAAAGAAATTACAAAAATCATAAAAGCAGTAAAAAATTGTCCTGTAACAGAACCTAAAACCGAGAAAAAGCTTTTAGTAAGATTAGAGGGTCCCTGAAACCAATCTCCTAAAACCTGTGATAATTCAACCCCTGAATCTAGAGAGAAAAACCCCATTAAAGAATTCATGGTTTCGGGTAGCTTTGAAATTAAATTATGGGTTTGGTTTATAATTTCTGGCACTATGGCAACACCTAAAAGAGCTATAATTAATATTATAAAAACATAAACTATGGCTGCTCCCAACCAACGAGCAATTTTTTTCTTTTGCATAAAATTAACCAAAGGGGTAATAATGGTAGCCAAAATTGCTGCCGTAAAGATTATTAAAATAATATCCCTTATTAAGTAAAGGAAAAGAAGACCTAAAATAATTGCAAAAATTCTTGCAATAGACCAAAAATCAAACTTAATAATAGTTGTTCTGGTATCTTTTTTCATAATTTTTTTATAAATAAAATTAAATTATATTAAAAATCTAACCTTTGCCTTAAAATTAATTTTAATTCTTTAATCTTTATCCTTTCTTGTTCCCTAGTGTCTCTATCTCTTATAGTAACAGAATCATCATCTAAAGAATCAAAATCAACCGTAATGCAATAAGGAGTACCAATCTCATCTTGCCTTCTGTATCTTTTTCCAATTGAGCCAGTCTCGTCATATTGACACATCCAAGCAGACTTTAAATCATTAAAAATTTCTTTTGCAATTTTTTGCAAAGGTTCTTTTTTAATTAATGGGAAAATTGCAACCTTAATGGGAGAAAGACGCTTATCAAGCCTTAAAACAACCTCTTTCTTCTTTCCTGTCTCTCCTCCCATTTCTTCATATGCATCTATTAAAAATGCCAATAAAGGTCTTTCTACTCCTGCTGAAGGTTCAATTATATGAGGAGCAAATTTTTCTCCTGTTTCTGGATCAAGATAAACTAAATCTTGATGAGAAAACTTTGAGTGTTGAGTCAAATCAAAGTCTTGACGATTGGCAATACCTTCAATTTCTGACCAACCAAAAGGAAAATTATATTCAACATCAGAACAGGCTTTAGCATAATGGGCTAACTGATCTTTGCTGTGTTTTTTTAATCTAATATTTTCTTTATTAATGCCTAAATCAATATACCAATTTAAGCGTTTTTTTTGCCATTTTTCGTGAATTTTACTAGCATTTTTAGGGTTAACAAAATACTCAAGTTCCATTTGCTCAAATTCTTTTATTCGAAAAATAAAATTCCCCGAAGTTATTTCATTTCTAAAAGCTTTACCAATTTGAGCTACCCCAAAAGGTATTTTTAGCCTACTGGTTTGTAAAACATTTTTAAAATTAACAAAAATTCCTTGAGCAGTTTCTGGCCTTAAATAAACCTCAGAGGCACTATCCTCGGTAGAGCCCATAAAGGTTTTAAACATTAAATTAAAATCCTTAGAATTGGTTAATGCTCCTCCACATTCCGGACACCTGTCTTTAGTCAACTCATCTGCCTTAAATCTTTTATGACATCTTTTACACTCAACTAAGGGGTCTGTAAAGCCCTCTAAGTGTCCTGAAGCTTGCCAAGTCTTAGGATGCATTAAAATAGAAGAATCTAAACCAACAATTTCTTTATGGTTTTGAACCATTTCTTTCCACCAAAGTTTTTTAATATTTCTTTTCAACTCTACTCCCAATGGGCCATAATCATAAAAAGATTGCAAACCGCCATAAATTTCTGAAGTTTGAAAAATAAATCCCCTTCTTTTACAAAGAGAAATCAAATTTTCTTGAATTTTTTCAGCCATAAAATAAACAATTAATTACTTCTTTATATTAGCAAATATAAAGAAAAAGAAAAAGGGGGTTTAATCACTAGTTTTTAAAAACTTCCTGAAAATCAAAATAATCATTTTTTGAGCTCCAGAGCAAGAAACCATAGGAATCATTATCTTCCACGGCTTGTTTTTGAAGCTTTATAAAATCTGGTTTTATTTTTTCCTGATTAGTGCTAAAAGCCTGAATCCATGGTCTGATAAAAGGCTTTTCGTCTTTTTTTAACTTATTTAAACTATCCTGGGCATTTTTAAAGCTCTTATCTATTACCTCATAAGGCTTTTCAAAAGGCTTTTTAATTTCTGAAAATGCATTTCTGAAATATGAAGGATAAAGCATAGGGCAAATATAGCCAAAATAACCATAAGCATCTTCTAGCCTCTGGCCTATGTTCATATCAAAACCATCCCTAACATGGCTCATTGTCATACCAAATAAATCAGCTGAAACACGATGATCTTTTAGTTTAGAGTGCTGATACTTAAAAAATGACTTAATAATTTCTTGCTTTTGTTTTTTGCGTTTCCAAACTGGGTAATCAATATTTGCTATATCTCCGTCTGAAGGAAACCTAATATAATCAAAATTTATTTCTTCAAAACCAAGACTCAATCCTTCTTTGGCTAAGGCAATATTATAGTCCCAAACTATTTTTGAAGCCGGATCAACCCAAGCCAAGTTTGACATATCTTCCCAAATATTACCCTGCTTTTGTAATGCTAAATTATTTTTACGTCTTGCTAGAGCATCATCTTTAAAAACAGAAATTCTACCAATTACATAAATTCCCTTATCTTTTAAATGATTTATAGTTTTTTTAATATCTTTTATTCTTAACTCATAAAGATGATTTTTCCTAGCTAAATCTACATCAGTTTTATAAGAAACTTTGCCTGTTACATCTTTTATATCAATTACAACTGCATTTAAATTTGTATTTAAAACAAAATCAACTAATTTCTTTATTTTTTTAGGCTCACTTGCACTCCAAGAAGAAATATAAATTCCCCTGGCTTTTACTGGCCCCTGCCTTTTAACCTTATATGAAAAACCCAGAGATCTAACCTCATCTATAAAAGTAGTAACCTTAAAAATCATTATTAAAAAAAAGAAAAAAGCTAAAATAAAAAGGGGTATATAATATACCCAGCTCATTTTATTTAAACTCTTTTTAAAAAATGCCCAATCCATTTAAAGCAATTTAAAGTCGTTTATAAATAGCCTAAAATTATAACCTAAATATTCAGCTGCTTTTCTACAATAAACCATTCTATCTATAAATATTTCAAAATATTCCATAATAGGCACATCACTTGTATTAATTTGCAATTTTAAATCAATATTTTTCTTATTTACCTTTACGTTTGACTTAGTTGCCGCATAATTTACTCTATCATGTATATCTTTATCTATTTCTTGTTTTGACTTTGTAATTACTCTAGAACGATGCACGTCAGACTTATCTGCTATAACAACAATGGCAGAAACGGGATTAGTTAATTTCATGTCATCCTTATCATGATTGGCAAGACATTGGGAAATAACAGCAATTTCTTCTGGCGTTAGGGCATAATCACCCTTTTCCCAATCGTTTTTATTTGTAACAACAAATTCAGAAAATATCTGATGAAATAAAAGAGCTCCCCAATAATGATGCCTTGTTCGACCGATAAAATTCCCCATATCCTGACAATAACCAGCTATAGCTGATAATTCCTGAGTTCTTTTATCTAAGCCAATCTCTTGAGCTAGCTTTCTTGACCGTTTAGCCACTAAGCTAGCATGACGGACACCATGCTCTGTATAACCCAAGGCCTCCATAGAAGCTTGACTTTGTTTAATAAATTCAGCAATTTGGGGATTATTTTTTACTGATTCTAAAGTTAGCATATTAATTTATAAATCTAGTTTTTCTTTTATTTTAGCCTTATTAAAGCCAATAATAAAATCGCCATTAATTTCTACCACTGGCACCCCCATTTGTCCGGTTTTTTCTACCATATGTCTTCCAGCTTCTTGATCTTTACTAACATCAATATCCTCAAATTCAAAATTGTTTTCTTTGAGAAAATCTTTAACATGATGACAATAAGGGCAGGTTGGTGTTGAATAAACTTTTATATCCATAAGTAATAATTTTTTAATTTTTGTTAATCTTTTTTATTATAATATAAAAATAAAGAAAAAGCAAAATATTATTATACCCTAAACAAAATCTAAGGCTTTTTTAACAACTTTTAAGGTTTTTTGAGCATTTTTTTGTGCAATTTCTTTTCCCTGTTCAAGTATTAAAGAGATCATATCAGGCTCATTTAAAATCTTCTGCCTTTTATTTTGAAATTTTTCTAAAAAGTTACAGGTTATTTTAGTTAAAATATTTTTAAATTCTCCCATTACCTGTTCTCCATTTTTATGTTTTTTAATTATTTTCTCAATTTCTTGTATTTGCTTTTGATTCTGAGCTAATTTTTTAGCTATTATAATATGACTTTTTAGCTTATTTGTCATTTCCCCTTTAAAAGCAGTTTGGGCTGACTTTATCTTTTTGGCTACTGTTTTTTTATCATCTGTTAAAAATATTGCTCCTTTAGGAGAACTTTTACTCATTTTGCCTTGGCCCTTTAAAGAGAGTATTCTTATTGATTTGGTTTCAAGTGCCTTAGGCAAAGGAAAAACATTGCCATATTTTTTATTAAATCTTTTAGCGATAAGGCGAGCAATTTCCATATGTGCCATTTGATCTTCTCCAATGGGCACTTTTTTAGCCTGGTTTATTAGAATATCTGCTGCCATTAATACTGGGTAAAATAATAAAAAAGCGCTTGCCTTTTTAATATCACCTCCTTGCTTTATTTTTTCTTTTAAAGTGGGGATTCTTTCAAGTTCAGCTGCTGATACATGGCGAGATAAAATTCCAGTTAAAAGCATTAACTCTTCTGCTATATCAGACTGAAGATAAATATTAGATTCTTTGGGATCTAATCCTAGGGCAAGATAATCAGCTATAATTTCTTTACTATATTTTTTAACTATAGTAGGCTCATTATCTGTTAAGGCGTGGAGGTCGGCCACAAAAACCAAGGTAGATAAATTATTCTTTTGAAGCCTAACAATAGGGTCTACTGCACCAAGAAAATTAGCAATAGTCAAACTGCCGGTTGGTCTAATGCCCGTTAAAATATCAGTTTGATAATCCAATATTGTTTTTTCCTTAGAATTTTTTCTTAACATAATTCTTAGCTAAAAGATTTTACCCTTTAAGAATAGCAAATTGTTATAAAAAGTCAATTTTATAATCTAGGTTTACTTTAAAAAAATTATAACCCCCTCGTAAATACGAGAGAGTTATATTTTGAAAATAGCGCCAGGGGGAATCGAACCCCCATTACATGGATGAAAACCATGCGTCCTGTCCATTAGACGATGGCGCCTTTTAGTAAACTTACTATAACAAAAATTATTAATTTGTCAAAATTAAACCTGCCAGCTATAAAAACTTTCAATAATATGCTTGGCCCTTAAAATGTCTTTTTTTGAATAATCTTTTAATAATAATTGCTTAAAACTTTTAAAAATTAAGTTTTGTAATAAACTCAATAAATCGTTAGACAGCTTAAAGCTTTTAGCTGTCTTATGTTTTTTGCAAACCAATCCACCGTTTTCAATATCAAAATAACCCTGACTTAAGCTTTTTTTACAAATTAAACATTTATTTAATTCAGGCATAAATCCTAAAAAGCAAAGCAATTTTATAATGAAGGATATAAAGATTAAAATAGAATATTTATAGTTAATAATATTTAAAAATTCTTTAATAAGTAAATAAACATTATCATTTTTTTCTCCTCTTGGTAAAACTTTATTAATATTTTGAAATGTTTCAGTTAAACGCAATAAACGCCTATAATCTTTTTCAATATTTTTAAAACTTTTTATTATTTCTCCCCCTATTAAATGGTAATAATGTCTTCCCCTTACTACTTTTAAATTTAATAAAGCAAATGGCTCCGAAACCATTGGAGCCAATTTAGAACTAAACCTCATACCACCTCTAATAAAAATAATTATCTTCCCCTTGGTCTGACTATAAAAACTTATCATTCTATCTTTTTCTCTATAGGGTCGACTTTCTAAAACCACTCCCTTAACATATTCATCTCTTGAAGACATAAATTTAGTCTTTTTTATAAAGGGTTAAGGTTAATTTATCACCTTTAATTTCATATTCATTTTGAATTAATTCTTCATTATCTAAGGCTTTATTTACAAAATTAGATTTAGTTTGATCCTCAAGCATTTCCTTAAATTCTAAAATAGTTTTTTTAACCTTGCCACTAGCTTTATAATAAACCACAACCTTGTCATTGGGCGTTAATTTTGCCTTTTTTCTAAGACCATTTATTTTTCTTTTAACTTCTCTAGCAAGCCCTTCTTTTTCAAGCTCTTCTGTTATTTCTTTGTTTAAAGCAACTCTTATACCCTCTTGCCTTATCTCCCAGTTCTTGCCTTCTGGAATTTCGTCCCTTATCTCAACTTTTTTCAAATTTAATTCTGCTTTTATTAAACTCTTATATTCTTTTGTTAAAGAAATATTAGAAATTACTAAACTGGATAATGCCTGTCGCACTTTTATGCCAGCTCTTTTTCTTAAATTATGTCCTATTTCGCAAATCTCTCTTGCTAATGCCATTTGTTTTTTTATCTTTTCATCAACCTCTTCAAAAACAGGCCAGCTTTCTAAATGAACAGATTCTTTTTTGCCATTTAATTCCTTATAAAGATGCTCAGCGCTAAAGGGCATAAAAGGAGCCATTACCTTTGATAGGGTTAAAAGAACTTGCTTCATTGTAGAAAAACAAGCCATATCTCCTGATTTAATTTTATCCCTAGAACGCCTTATATACCAAGTAGAAAGATCATTAATAAAACTAGGAATTTCTCTTATTATATTGAGATTATAATTTTTTAAACCATTGGTAACCTTTTTTAAAAGCTCTTCTGTTCTTTGAATGATCCATTGATTTAAAATATTTTCGGATTTCTTAGTTTTAATATTTTCAGGTTTAAACATTTTATAAAACCTTAAAACATTCATTAAGGTTTTAATAAACCCTGTTTCATTTTTAAGCTCTTGTTTAGAGAACTTTAAATCATTGGCTTTCATAACAGGAGAACTAAGCAAATAATATCTTATAGGGTCAGCGCCAATATTTTTTATTAGTTCCATGGCATCGGGGTAATTTTTTAAGCGCTTTGACATTTTTTCTCCTTTTTTATTCAAAACTATACCATTTACTACTACATTTTTAAAAGCAGCTTTGTTTTTTAAGGCTGTGGCTAAAACATGGAGATAATAAAACCAACAAGTAGTTTGATCAACGCCCTCAGCTATAAATTCAGCAGGAAAATTTTCTTCAAATCTTTTTTTATTTTCAAAGGGATAATGCATTTGAGCATAAGGCATTGATCCAGACTCAAACCAACAATCTAATACATCAGGATCTCTTTTCATTACTCCTTCACACTTATCACAATCAAATTTAACCTTGTCAACATAATCCTTGTGTAAATCCTTTATTTTTTGACCAGAAGCCTTTTCAAGTCCCTTTACTGAACCAAAAACCTTTTCCTGACCACATTTATCACATCTCCACACAGGAATTGTTGAGCCCCAAAATCTTTGTCTTGAAATTGCCCAATCTTTAGCCCCTTCTAACCATTTACCAAACCTACCCTTTTTAATATGGCCTGGCACCCAATAAATATCCTTGGCATTTTTTAATAATTTGTCTTTTATTTTCTTAACATCAACAAAAAGAGAAGAGGTGGCATAATTTAAAAGTGGCGTATCACACCGCCAACAATGAGGATAAGTATGAGAGTATTCTTCACTTTTAAATAAAAAATTATTGTCTTTTAAAAACTCAATGACCCTTTTGTCTGTTTTTTGAGAATTAATTTTAGGTCTTACTAGCTCCCCTGAAAAATCTTTAACCTCATCTTTAAAACGTCCTGTTTTTGTAACATGCTGAATAAAGGGCAATTTTTTTTCTTTTCCTAAATTCATATCATCTTCACCAAAAGCAGGGGCAATGTGAACTAAACCAGTACCATCTTCTAGATTAACAAAATCAGCTGATTGAATTGTATAAAGATTGGCTTTATTCTTTAAATCTTTATCTAGGTAATAATCAAACAAAGGTTCATATTTTTGGTTAATCAGTTTTTTGCCCTTAAATTCATCTAAAATCTTATAATTCTTATTCTTAAAAAAATCGTCTAATCTATTTTTAGCTAAAATATATTGTTTAGAGTCTTTATTAAAAGATATTTTAACATAATCAATATCTGGTCCTACAGCTATAGCAGTATTTCCAGGCAAAGTCCAAGGCGTTGTAGTCCATGCTAAAAGATAAACCTCTGGGTTATCTTTTAATTGAAACTTTACCGTAACAGACAAATCTTTAACTTCTTTGTAGCCCTGACTAACTTCGGACTGAGAAAGGGTTGTTTCACAGCGAGGACAAATATGCATGGATTTATAATCTTTATATATTAAACCTTTTTCCCAAAGCTCTTTAAAAACCCACCAAACACTTTCCATATAATCCCTATCCATTGTTTTGTAGTCATTCTCCATATCTACAAACCGTCCTAAACTCTTTATAATTTTCTCCCAATCATCAGCGCACCGCAAAACCTCCTCTCGGCAAGCTTTGTTAAATTTTTCTACCCCCATGCCTAAAATATCCTTTTTAGAATTAAGATTAAATTCTTTTTCAACTATATTCTCCACAGG
>DATFJC010000020.1:0-5640 GCA_035269445.1 Patescibacteria group bacterium | reverse complement strand
TAAAATACTTTTTAGAATTAAAATTATTGCTTAAAAGCCCTGCTAAGTTTTTTTCTTTTTCAATGATTTCAAAAATTAATTTTTGAGCAGTTTTTCTACCAATTCCCTGAATAAGGGAAAGAAGCCTATTCCAGCTTACTGCATCAAGCCAATTTTGAACAACTTTTAAAAAAGATAGAATATCTTTAATGTGAGCAGCTTCTACAAATTTAAATCCCCCATATTTTTCAAAAGGAATTTTTCTTCTTGCTAATTCTACCTCTAGGTCATTGGAATGCCAGCCATTTCTAAAAAGTACAGCAATGTTATCTAAATCTATTTGATGATTATTAATTAAATCTAGTATTTTATCTACTACAAAACTAGATTGATGGTTTTCGTTATATGTTTCTACAAAAAATGGCTTTTCTCCTTTCTTTTTTTTAGTAAAAAGAGTTTTTGAAAATTTTTCTTCAGCTTGTTTAATAATTTCATTGGTTAAATTTTAAATAGGTTGAGTGCTTCTATAGTTTTGCTCCAAAGTAATTATTTTAGTATTTGGAAAAATCTTAGGGAAATCCATAATATTTCTAAAATTAGCCCCTCTAAAAGAATAAATACTTTGGGAATCATCCCCTACAACACAAATATTTTTATGTTTAAGACTTAAAAGCTTTATAATCTCCCCTTGAACATAATTTGTATCTTGATATTCATCTACCATTATGAACCTATAAAAACGTGATAATTTTTCAGATATTCTTTTATTTTCTTGTAATAATTTTTTAAAATAAATTAATAGGTCGTCAAAGTCCATTATATTTCTTTCAATTTTATACTCCTGATATTTTTTGGCAATTATCTTAAAAAGATTAGCATATTCAAGAAAGTGAGGATACTCTGATTCTAAAACCTTATTAATAGACTCATTTTTATTAACACTTTTGCTAATTACATTTTGAATAGTATTTTTTTTAGGTATTTTTAAATCCCTACCTAAATTAAAATCTGCTTTAGTCCTAAATAAAGCTATGATATCTTGAGCATCACTTCTATCAGCTATAGTAAAGTTATTTTTAAAGCCCACTAAATTTGCATATTGCCTTAAAACTTTATTAGCAAAACTATGAAAAGTCCCCCCAGAAACCTTATCACATCTTTTATCTAAAATTTTAGAAGCTCGTCCCACCATTTCACTAGCCGCCTTTCTAGTAAAAGTCAAAAGTAAAATTCTTTTAGGGGGAACTCCCTTTTCTACAAGCCGAGCCACTCTATAAATCAAAGTTCTTGTTTTTCCTGAACCAGCTCCAGCTATAATTAAGACTGGCCCTTTTAAGCTTTGAACAGCTTTAAGCTGAGAAGGGTTTAATTCTTTTTTATAATCAATTTTTTTCTCCTTATTTATAATTTGTTTTTTATTTTCCATATTATTTTTATAATAACATATTTAAAAAAATATAAAAAAGCCCATACTTTTTAGTACGGGCTTATTTTTTAAGCTAAATTGACAATAATTTTTTAGCCAACCTCTTTGCCTTGTCAGGCACGGGATTAACTGTCTTGTCGTCTACATAAAGGGTAGCTGCCATCTTCTTTTTTGAAATAGCCTGAAAGGGCACTTTGTGCCTTTCTAGCCACTCCAGGCTAGCTGGGATAAGATTTTCTTGCCTAGCAGTCCAAAGGACTATAAAAAGATCCTTAGAAGATATAAGATTATGAATCAATTTGCTTGGTTTTGCATTTTTACATTGATCTTCATTCCAGCAAACTTCTTGAGTTAAGGTACCATCCATATCAACTGCCACAACTGGCTTTTCTTGAAAGTCTGGCATGTCAGGATTTAAAGACAAGCTGTCATAATTAACATTATTGATCCTTAACCATTTTAATACAACAGGAACATACTGCTTTGGGCAATTACAACGAATCACCAAGTATTTCCCTCTAATATGGTTAATTTTATAACGCCAATCAGTATAAATTTTGCAATCTAGCAAATTCTTATAAGACCAGGATAAATCATTAACCAAAAGATCTAAATCATAGGCTAAAATTTTTGCCATTTTTTCCTCCTTTGTTTTTTTGTAAAAATCAATTTATTTAAAAACTTAATTTACTTTGTTTTTGAATATTTTTCTTTCCCTCTCCCATAACCTCTTTAGCAGAATTTCTATAAGCACAATAATCACAATCTTTAGAACTTTCAGGAATTTCTTGAGAATTAAGACAATTATATATTTCTTTTAATTGAGGCTCTATCCAAGTTGTATTACCCCTATAATCTATTAAGGTAACTTCAAATTCCAATCTTCCATCAAAAGCTTTTTTATCAGTTATTCCATTACAATAAACAAAATATCCAATATCAGAAACCTTATAACCGTTTTGTCTTAAAAGCCATTGATAAACCTCCATTTGCCTTTTATAAGAATCATGCCAATCTTGATCCAATTTAGTAATTTTTCCACTTTTACTGGTTGATTTATAATCTACAATAATATACTCCCCTTTTGAATTTTTCCATAAATCATCAATGGCCCCAAAAATAACAAAATTAGTTTTTTTGTGATGAAATCGTATTCCTTTAAAATTGTTGCGATAATCTTCCATGTTTTCATCTTGAGCAGGAATGGCATCAATACCATATTTTTCCATTAAGGGATGTTTTGTACCATTCACTCTTTTAACATCAAACTCTTTTTTTAAAAGCCTATCTACGGCAGAGTTTAAAGAATAGGGATAAAAGGGGGGCCTTTTAACGCCCAACTTTCTATCTAAATAAAAACATCTAGGACAATCTACATAAAGATCAATCTTAGAACGACTAAGGGGAAATTTCATGCCGGGTTTATAAAGATTACTTGTTCGTTTTGAATTATAATACTTAGACATATGCTTTAATAATAATAAATTTTTGCCTTAATGTCAAGACATTTAAAACTAAAAATCCACCTAGCTAAAAGATTTCACTAAATGGATTTTTATCTTTAAGATAAAATAATGTTTTTTATTTATCTTTATGATTTAAAAGGTTTACTTTATCCTGATTCTCCTCTTTTAAAGAATCTGGTTTAACTTTTCTGGGTTTTAAAAAATAAATAACCAAAAAGGCAGATAAAAATATACCTAGAATATAAAATATTCTATTATTACTATAATTTGTACTTGATTCTTCTATTAATTTATCAATATCCATCCAAACACCATTCCCCTTACCATCTACATCTGTTAAAACCTTATTTTTACCAGGGTTATTAGTAATTTGAATATTTTTAATTTCAATACTTTTACCAACAATCTTACTACCTACCTTTAATTGAGCCATTTCTTTTTCTTCTACTTCGCCCTTATCTGTTTTATCAAATATTGGAGTTGTTACAAAAATACTTCTTGGTATTACCCCAGCATAGAAAAGTATTAATATAATTGCAGCCAACATTGTTATAATAGTAATTATTTTTTTTATCATAAATTTTTTTTATTATGTTTATATATTAGCACAAGTTAAAAATGTTCTCAATAACTCAAATCAGGCAAATTTTATGATCAAAATTAGGGTCTGGTATAACAAAAAAGGGGTTTAATTTTAATTTTCTATTAAAATGTCTTTAAAGAAAAATTAAACCAGAGATAGCGGTTAAAAAATCATTTTAAAAAACAAGAAAGAGCCGCTAATAATTACTAGACCATTATTTTTACATCAAAAATATATATCTTACCCCTATAACAACCCTAGAAAGGATAACCCTTCACTACTATAAAACTTGTAAATAAATTAAAACCGCTAAGATTATTAAACCAATCGAAGCTATTTCTTTAACATGACTTAAGCGACTGATTTTTTCACTAAAATATATAACAACAAAAAGCTGAATAAAGGTAGAAACAAAAATCCCAAAGACTATAAATAAAACATTAATAAGTGACGTCAAAAACAAAGGAGCTAAAACTATTAAATCATCTAAAAGGGTTATTAAGGAAAATATAAATCCAACAAAAGTCAATTTTAGAAAATTGTTTGTTTTGTGTACCTTTTTAATAATTTTCTTTTTTTTATCTTTAACCCTTTCATCTTTCTTTTTCCCAAATAAGTCAAAAAATACTACAAAAGCTAATATAACAATTAATAAAGAAGTGAAAATATGGATATTTTTTAAGCCCTCTAATAATCCAGCCAATAAATAAGCTATAATGACTGTTATAAAAACTGCGATTAAATTACCAAAACAAAAAGCTATTCTGCCTTTCTTGTCCTTAGCAAAGTGGGCAATGATTGGTATTCTAGCTGCCATATCATCAAAACTAGCAAAGAACTTTGCAAAAAATCCAGCAATTATATATTTTAAAAAAAATCCTGAAAACATCTTTGTTGTCTTAGTCTTTAATTAAAAAAATGACAACTATTTAAAATTGCCATCGCTATTTTATAATATTAATAATTTTAATTTAAAAAATTTTATATTTTTCATTAAATTAAGACATTGTTGCCTTTAAATCAATAATTTTTTATATTTTAGATTTCTTCTAATAAGGGAAACTTAATTATAAAATTTACCCCTTTTTCCGTGTTTTCTGCCCAAATCTTACCACCACCATCTTCAATATGTTCTTTTACCAAAGTTAATCCCAGGCCAGTGTTCCCGGTTTTTTTATCCTTAAAGCCTTTTTTAAATATTTTTTCTTCAATCCCCTTTTTTAATTTAGTACCATTATTTTCTATTTCCAGTAAAATAAATTCGTCATCCTGTTTTTTAATTTTAATTTTTATTTCTGTGGCCTGTCCATGACGAATGGCATTGGCAACAATATTATCTAACATTGAATAAAAAGAAAAATGAGTCTTAACATAACTTTGGCCATAATAATCTTTTTCAATTTCAACATTTAAGTCATCGTGGTCTTCTTGGATACGCTGGGCTATTTTCTTAATATTTTGAAGCATAAACTCCCCAGAAGAAATACTCTCTGTTAAATCTTCTACCCCTTTTAAAAGATTTTTTATTTGATTGACCTGCCTTTTCATTTCTTTAAAAATAAATTCTTGATCACAGCCCTCTAGTCCAAGAAGGTTAATCCCTGAATATAAGGTTGATAGTTTATTGCCAATATCATGACGAAAAATAGAGAGAATAATTTTTTGAGAATTTTCTATTTCTTTTTCATTCTTATCTTCCCCTGTTTTTTTCTCAACCCCTCCCTCTTCATCGTGTTCTTCTTTTTTCTCAGAAAAAGTTGAACCAACTTTAGTTCTTTGAATAAAATTAATAGTATTTAAAATTTCGTCATTTAATTCTTTTAAAAAATCTTCTTGAGGAGTTTCAGTAGAGTATTTTAAAATCTTATCTTCTATCTTTTTTATAATTCTTTTGGTTTTTTGGCTTGCAAAATTAATTAACTCTTGCCTAGTTTCTAATTGGGGGTCTTTTTCTTTTTTCTTTAATAAATTTTCGTGATTATTTTCTAATGAATCCATTTTTATTTTTTAATAATTAATTAAAACTACACAAGTCGTTTTATTATCTTAATTTTTTCTTTAAATATTTTCCTCTAGATTTTATTTTTAATAAAATGTCTTCTTAATTGACCACAGCCAGCCTTAATATCAGTTCCCTTAGAAATAAAGCGGCAAGTTTTTATTCCCTGAGAATGAAGAGCTTCCTC
>DATFJC010000019.1:0-5016 GCA_035269445.1 Patescibacteria group bacterium | reverse complement strand
TTAGAGCTAGGCAACCATTCAGAACCGGTCCAATAAAAAGTTTGGCCAACTGCCTGACCGTCTGGTATTTGATTAGTAATTTCAGTATCAACATAGTTTAGTGTAGCTGCATCACTACTGACTTCAGGCTCGGCAAGGTTTATAACCCGATGAGTCCCTTGCATATTTATATTATTGTCAAAATTAACTGCTTCTTGAGCTTGAAGTTTTAAAGGAGAGAGCAAAATAATAAAAAACCCTATTAATAAAACTAACAAACTTAAGTTAGCATCAATTAGGGTTTTTTTAAATTCTTTTTTATTTTTCATAAAATATATTAAATATCTATTTTTAAAAAAATAATATTACGTTTTTATTATAACAATAATTTATTCCCCCTACACCTTAGCCTTTTTAAGGTTGGTTAAAAATAATATTCAAAAGTCTTTAAAACTATTTTATATTATAATACATTAAAAAGGAAAAACCAAACATTTACGGGTTTATGATAATATTATAGCACATTTTATTAATGATGAAAATTATTTAACCTGTGTATAAAATTTATAATAAAATTGTGGAAAACCTTTTTTGATTTTATCTATTTAAAGTGTTATTATTAAAATATTAATATATTTATCTAAAATTTTTATGAAAAAGAAAACTCTAATATTTACTTTAATCTTAATTATCGCTATAGTTCTTATTATAGTACTAGCAACCAAAGCCCCTCAGGATAAAGAGGAAAATAATATCACAGAGCACGAAACCATAGAAGGTATAGTACATAAAGATAAGATAATGGAAACCAATAATGAAAATAGTGAAATTACTACTGATGATTTAAAAAACTTATTAAATGAAATAAAATAACTTTAAAAATTATGTTTAAAAGAAAATTTTACAAATTCTTAAAATTTTTATTAGTTCCAACAATTTTTTTAGGCATTATATGCTATAATCCCATTATTGTTCACGCCTCTATTTATTATGAAGATTTTGGCACGCCTGTAATGCAAGAAGAGGTAGACGATGTCAAGACTGAAACAAGCGAATTAACCAATATCCCTAGCGAGCTAAAAACCAAAGTTTCCCAAGACGTTGATTATGTAAAAGAGGGCCGCTTAACCAGAAGTGCTTACCATACAGTTAAAAATATTTTTCTTAAAATAAGATATTATAATTCTCTTTTAGATTCAGCCAATAAAGCTCACCTTATTTACAATACTGCCGAAGCCTTTATAAACCAACACGACCCAAGTCACGTTGATTATATTGATGGTGCAAAGACATGGACCTCAACCGGACTTACTCAAGCTAATGCCGAGCTTGCTTCTATGGAAGCAGAGATAAATGATAACGAAAACAGTACTTACAGTTTAGCAGATGGAGACGGCCGCATTCCTGTAGCTATTAACAATATAAATACTGGCCTTTCTGAAATATATAACTTAAGCCTTGAAGATACTAGCCCAGATAATTTATCCTCCCTTAGAGAAACCGTAAGACAGCAAAAACAACTTTATATAGATGAAGCAACTAATTATATAATTACAGCTAAATCAAATCTTAAAACAGACCTCCAAGACTTAATACAAATTGCAGAAAATAACTTAGTATCAGCTAACTAAAACAAATTCCATGGATAAAAATACTCTTTCATTAATTATTATTTTTGTCATAGCTGCTTTAATTATCTCGGCAATTATAACCCTTACAATCCAAGAAGATAAAAGCGAATATAAGTTTGATGATGATATTTATAAAACTGATAGCCTAAAAAAAGGAAAGGAAGAGGATGGGGTAAAAGAAGTGCAGGAGGATTCTCTTCAACAAGAAGAAGAACTTGAGGAAAATAAAACAAAAGAAAATGAACCAGAAGAAAGTATTATAGAAGAAACTGAACCAAAAACCATTGATAAGACAAGTTCAAAGGATACCCAAGAAGACAAAGCTAAAACTGAAACTATACAAGGAATAGTTAATAAAGACAATGTCTTAAAAACCGACAATGAAGACGGTGAAATTACTACTGATGACTTAAAAGGGTTGCTAGATCAGTTATAAAAGAATATTTACATTTTTCAATATAAAGAAAAAAGCTATTTAAAAAATAGCTTTTTTTGTTTTCTTAAATAACTATAATATCTTAAAAAACAAGATATTAATTTTTATTTTTACTATTAATTAAACTTATTTTAAATAAATACAAAATAGAAAGAATTGAAATAATTGTCCCTATAATCAAAACATTATCTTTATTTTTATTAAATTTCAATTTGATCTCGTCTTTATTTGTAACAACCAGTTGAAGACTAGGGCTTGCCATATAAACCCTGCCCTTATTTGAATCTTGCCAAAAAGGAAAATAACTATTTTTAATATAAACCTTTTTTAAGCCCTGCCCTTTACTATTTAAATCAATAAAAACCTTATCAGCCTCTTCTTGGTAATCCATTAAAATAGCTTGAGAATTTATACTTAAATCAAAATCATTTAAAAAATCAATTAACTGGGGAACTAATAATCTAGGATTGTTATTTTTTTTAATAAAGTAAGTATTAGCTAAATTATCTTTTTCAAATCTTTTTAAAAGAGGATCTTTATCTTTTTCAGGCACTAAAAATACTAATTTATTATTTTTAGCATATTGCCTTAATTTATTATAAGCTAAATCAATATTTTTATATAAATAATCCTCTACAACAACAATTTTAAAATCCTTTAAATCATTGGTTTTATCTAAATAAAGATTATTGGGATGAACAAAAAAGGTTTTAAAATCAGACTGAAAAAACCATTCCTCCCCAAATCTTAACCAATTATATGAGTCCTCTCCTTTATAAGGCCTGTTTTTACTTTTAAGCTCAGTAAAAATTAAAGCTGGCTCCTTATCTAAAACAACAGCCTTAGACAAATCTTTTTTATATTCAAAAATATACCAAGGCACAAAAGGAGATTCCCTTTTTTGAGCAATATCTAATAACTGATCAACCTCTTTGTTACTAATATCTGAAAAAAGCTCCCAAGGGTCAAAGGCTTTTAAAAGAGTAAATTTATTAGAAAACTTATCAAGCATTAAATTAACCATTTTAAAAGAATTAACAGCAAAGTATTTTATATTGTAAAGCTCTGCCCTTTTAATGTGGTTTAAAAAGGGTTGCTTATAAAAAGATAAAGATTTATCTTTATCACAAAGCATACAAACAACTCCGAAGTCTTCATGCATAGCAGAAAAAGTATTTCTTAAAGGGGCAACAAAAACAGAACTAATACTTGACTCTCTAAAAACATTCCAAATGGTTTGATGACCTGAGCCAAGACTAACACTAGCTGACATATTATAGGCAAGGGGATGCATTGCATAACCTGACATTTCCATAATAGAGCGCCCCTTATTTTGTTCTTTTATAAAATCAACAGTCTCTTTTTCAGAATTAAGCATAAAAAAAGCATTTGTTAAAGGACTAGGCATAAAAGACCAGGTAACAGAAAAATATAAAAATAAAATTAAAATTAAAAAAAGGTATTTTAAATTTACATATTTTTCAAATTTTCTTATCAAAGCTGGTAATAAAAATAAAAACGACAGCAATAATAAGGGAAGCAAGCGAAAGGGCTGCCAGGGAATACTAGGTAAAAGTTTTTTAATAGGAACAATAACAAGCAAAAGTGTAATAACAAAAGTCATAAAAAAAGCAGTTAAATGCTTTTTTTTACTTTTAATAAAAACAAATCCGCTAATAAAAATAAGAAATAGAATACCAAATAAGGCACTAAGATCACTAAGGCTACAACTTTTAAAAGTTTTATGTGGAAAATAATTAAGACTAGAAAGAAGAGGAAAAGCCCAAAAACATACAAGTCCAAAAGCAACAATAAGATGTAAAAAATATTTCTTTAAAACAAGCCATTTTTTAGAATACAAGAAATCTTTTAAAGCAAAGGCAAGTAAAGTAATTAAGGCAAATTCAGCAACATGAGTGTTAGAAAGAATAATTAAGCCCAAAAAAAGTATTGAAAAAAAGTAATATATCTTTCTTTTTTTAAAAATAATAAAAAAATTCAGCCATATTAAATATAAAAAAGAAGCAAAAAATTGAGGATAAAGTCCACTAAGAAAAGTAGCTCTAATGGTCACCCCCATGCGACTAATTTCTTGAGGAAATATTGTTAAAAATAATATTGCTAAAAATCCTGATAAAAAAGCATATATCTTCTCTAATTTTATTTTTTTTGCAATATAATATACTAAAACTGGGAATAAAAAGGTTAAAATTATAAAAAATAACTTAAATATTAAAATAGAACTTAAAGGAATTAAATGAAATAAAATTGCCATTAAATAAGAAAAAAAAGGATTATAGCCCAAAGGCCAAGGCATGCCTGCGTTCCAGCTAAAAGACCAACCAAATGCATTAGGGAAAATATTTTCAGAATAATTCTTAACAACTGCATAATGATTTTGACCATCCCAGCCCCCTACTATATCACTTTGAAGATAACCGGAAAAGAAATTCCCAGTTAAAAATAGCATAATAAGTAAAAGAAAAACAATAAAAAAGCAATCTTTTTTAAATAAATTGCTAGTTATTTTTTTTATAAAATTTAATAATTTTTCTATCATATATTCTTATAATAAAATACCAGGAAAAACCTGGCAAGATACCAAGGGGAGATCGAAGCTCCGTAGGGAGGTTTGATCTCCCTCTATCACTCGGTTCTTTGAAACAGGAGGTCTTTCCTCCGAAGGAGGTGAGACCTCCTTTTCATTCTTAAAATTCAAACCTCCAAGATTATTTTAATCACCAGTCCCAAGTTGAGCTGATCCATTGTTGTAAACAGATCGTACTTGTTCTTCAGTCAAGGCATAGTTATAAACCCGGACATCGTCTATTTGGCCGTTGAATAAACTATTAGGTGAAGTTACAGAACCACGTGCGCCTATTAAAAGGGGATCAGCAGTGGAATCATTTAGGTTACTAATGCTCCCGGTATTATCCCCTTTAGTACCATTAACCCATATAGAAAACTCGT
>DATFJC010000018.1:0-13711 GCA_035269445.1 Patescibacteria group bacterium | reverse complement strand
TTGGAGCAATAAAAGAAATTGGACGTAAAATGGAATCTTTACAAGATTTTTTAAGGTCTCCAAAGCTAAGAGGTAATATTGGAGAAGAGGTTTTAAAAGATTTATTAAGACAACATTTTTCTAAAAAACATTTTGATCTTCAATATAAATTTAAAAATGGTAGGGTTGTTGATGCCACCCTTAAAACTAAACAAGGTATTATACCCATTGATTCAAAATTCCCTATGGGTAGTTTTAATAAAATGATTAAAGCAAAGGAGGGAGAAAAAAAGGGTAAGGAAAAAGAATTTGTACGAGAGGTAAAAAAACACATTGCAAGCATTTCAGAAAAGTACATATTGCCAGATTTAGGCACCTTAAACTTTGCTTTAATGTATGTGCCATCCGAAGCTATTTATTATGAAATTATTCGCAATGAGGGCGATTTAGAAGAATATGCTAGAGACAAGCGAGTCTATATAGTATCACCTAATTCTTTTTATTACTTTTTAAAAGTTATAATGGCAGGCTTAGAAGGACAAAAAATTCAGGAAAATGCTAAAAGGGTTTTTGAGTCCTTGTTAAGTATTAAAAAACAAACCCAAAAATTAGAACAAATAATTGGATTAGTTGATACTCATATCAGTAATGCTAAAGCAGCCGTAGATAAAGCTAGTAGTGAAAATATTAAACTAAATACTAAGATAGATAATATTAAATCTTTAGAAAAATAATGAAGTTTGTAAAAGCAGTAGCAGTTTTAATTGGTACCGTAGTAGGGGCGGGCATATTTGGCCTGCCTTATGTTATAGCTCAGGTGGGCTTTATGGTTGGCCTAGGTTATCTTTGTCTTTTTGCAGCTATTTTTTTAATAGTTAATTTGTGTTATGGTGAATTAATTTTAAGGACAAGGGGAAATTTAGAAATGCCAGGCTTTGCTAAAAAATATTTAGGAAGTTGGGGTAAGCTTTTGATAACCCTTTCTTTAATGATAGGAATCTACGGAGCAATGGTGGCCTATACTATTGGAGTGGGCGGTTTTTTAAAAGAATTGCTAGGACCCTTATTAGGAGGCAGCCAAATTTTATGGTCAATTGTTTTCTGGGGAATAGCTAGTTTTATTATTTATAAAGGAGTGGGCATTGTTTCTAGTATAGAAACCTTTATGGCCATTGCCTTGATTTTTGTTGTCCTGTTTATTGTCTCTTTGGCTTTCCCTTTTATAAATAATGAAAATTTAGAATTTATAGATTTATCAAAGATCTTTCTTCCTTATGGGGTTATTCTTTTTGCCTTTGGTGGGGCCTCGGCTGTGCCTACAATGAGGCGTATTTTAAAAAATCAAGAAGAAAAATTAAAACTTGCCATTATTTTAGGCTCTACCATACCTTTGCTTATATATATTATTTTTTCTTTTGCTGTGGTTGGAGTAACGGGAATTTTTACAACAGAAACTGCTATTTTGGGCTTAGGCCAAGCAATAAATGGAGGTATATTATTAATAGGAGGTATTTTTGGGGTCTTAGCTATGACAACTTCTTTTTTAGCATTAGGGCATATTTTAAGAGAATTGTGGCACAGGGATTATAACTTTCCTCTTTTGCCAGCTTGGGTCATAACTGTAACAATACCACTTTTTTTATTTATCGGAGGACTTAAAAGTTTTGTTAAAGTTTTGGGAATTTCAGGTGGCATTTTATCAGGTGTCCAGGGTGTAGTTTTATTATTAGCTTATTATAAATCTAAAAAATTGGGCACTAGAATTCCAGAGTTTAAAATATTTTTACCTAAATTTTTATCTTATATCTTTTATGTTTTATTTATAATAGGTATAATCTATCAAATTATAAATATATAGATTTTATACAACTCAATTAATTTACCTGTTTTTAAGCAGGTTTTTTATTTTAGATAAAAGTTATCCACATTTATTATATTTGTCATGTGTAGAAAAATGGTTTATAATATAATCGTGGTGGAAATATGTGGATAAAAGTGGGGAAAACCAAGAAAATATGTGGATAACTTAAAAAAATAAAGTATTAAATTCATGTTTATAGGTGAATATGAGTACAAAATAGATAAAAAAAATAGACTGGCTATACCAGTAAAATTTAGGGATAAATTAAAAAAGGGCATGGTAGCAACCAGGGGTATAGATACTTGTCTTTCAATATATACTAAAGAATCATGGGAAAAACTAGTTAAAAAATTAAGAGATTTGCCAATTAGTAAATCTAAAAATAGAGCTTTTAATAGATTAATGTTGGCTGGCGCAATGGATAAAGAGCTTGATAGTCAGGGAAGGATTACCTTGCCTGATTTTTTAATGAAATATGCTAATTTAAGTAAAAAGGCAATTATAGCTGGACTTTATGACAGATTAGAAATTTGGGATAAACAAATTTGGGAAGAATATAAAAAAAGGTCTGAAGCTAGCAGTTCGGACATAGCAGAGGCTTTAGATGAAATAGGTATTTAATTATATGCATATACCAGTTCTTTTAAAAGAAGTTATAAAAATATTTGATCCAAAACCCAATCAAAATTATATAGATTGTACACTTGGGGGTGGGGGACATACTTTAGAAATATTAAAGAAAACATCTCCAAGGGGTAAGGTTTTAGGCTTAGACTTATCATTACAAGCAATTGAAAAATTAGAAGAATATAAAAAGCACCATAAAGATATATCAAAGCGTTTAATAATTGCTCATGAAAATTTTTCTAAATTAAAAGAAATAGTTAAAGAAAAAGATTTTCAACCCGTTCATGGCATATTATTTGACTTTGGGTTATCAACGGATTTATTAGAAAAAAGTAGTCGTGGATTTACTTTTATGAAAGATGAGCCCCTTGATATGAGATTTGATGCTAAAAATCAAACCTTAACAGCAAAAAATATTATTAATAAATATTCAGAAAAGGAATTAGAAGATCTTTTTAAAAAATATGGTGGAGAAAAATGGTCTTATAAAATAGCAAGACAGATTGTTAAAGCAAGAGAAAAAAAAGAAATTTCTACCACCCAAGAATTAAGAAATATTATTGAATCTTCTCTAGGTTATAGGTTTCATATAAAAAGCTTAGCTCGTATTTTTCAAGCTTTAAGAATTCAAGTTAATAATGAATTAGAGAATATTCAAAATGGTCTTTCCCAGGGTTTCACTGTTTTAAAAAAGGGCGGAAAAATCATTGCCATTTCTTATCATTCTTTAGAAGATAAAATTGTAAAAGACTATTTTAAAGAAAATACAAAGTTAGAACCTGTTTTTAAAAAACCAATAACTCCTACTAGAGAAGAAGTTCAAGACAATAATAAAGCGCGAAGTGCTAAACTACGCGTTGCCTATAAAAAATAAAAAATAAAAATTATGAAAAAAAATAAAAATTATTTTTATTACAACTTAATTTTAATAGGTCTTGTGATAATTAGTGTTGGTTTTTGTGTATTTTATGCCAATAATGGCATTTCCTCTAGTATGGAATTAAAAGAAAAGCAAAGCTTAGTTCAAAATCTTAGAAGTGAAAAAGAAGAATTAGTTAAAGAATTAGTAAGTTTAGGCTCAATTAGTAAAATATATGAAGACGTAAAAAGTACTGATATGATTGCAGTAAAAACCGCTGAATATATTTTTGTGCCAAGCGAAACTTTTGCTAAAAAATAATAAAATATTTCATGTCAGGCCGTTTTAAATTTATTATTATAATTATTACTTTATTATTTTTTGTTATCATAGGTCGCCTGTTTCAATTGCAAGTTGTCGGGCGAAATTTTTATATTAAGCAAGGGACGCGGATAGAAAAAATACCTTCTGAGCGAGGCGAAATTTTAATTAAAAATCAAGATAATTTTTATCCCTTGGCTATAAATACAACTCGTTATAACTTAATAGCCTCACCAGTTAATATTGATAGTAGTGAAATAAATACCTGGATTAATAAAATGATTAAAGCTGGAATTTTTGATTTTAGTCAAAAATTACCAGAAGACAATAATCAACCCCTATTTTTACAAGAAACCAAAGAAAATGAAAAAATAAAAGAAATTATTAAAAGGTTATCTAAGAAAGGGGATTATTATGAATTAATTAAAAAGGATTTAACTAAATCCCAGCTAGAAAAACTTGAAGACCTTGATATTAAAGGGATTTATTTCGAACCTAAAACCAAAAGATATTATCCAGAAAAAAATCTTTTTTCGCATATTACTGGATTTTTAAGTTATAATAGCGGCAATCTTAGGGGTCAATATGGAATAGAAGAATTTTTTAATGATAAATTGTCTGGCAAACCAGGTAAAAGAGAAATTAACATAGCAGCTGGGGAAAGAAATGTTTTAGCTAATAAAATTAAAAAAGCCCCTCAAGACGGCAAAGACGTTATACTTTCCATTGATCCATCAATTCAATTTTTTTCCTGCTCTTTATTAAAACAAGCAATATCAAAATATAAGGTTGATTCTGGTAGCATTATAGTGATGAATCCTAAAAATGGATCTTTAATATCACTTTGCAATTATCCAGACTTTGATCCCAATAATTATTCTAAGGTTGATAGTCTAGAGGTTTTTAAAAATAATAGTATTTCTTCTGCTTTTGAGCCAGGTTCTATTTTTAAACCCTTAACCATGGCAGCTGCCATAAATGAAAAAGCAGTATCCCCAGAAACTACTTTTGTTGATTCGGGTAAGGTAGAGGTTGAAGATTATACTATTACCAATGTTAAAAACAGAAGTTTTGGTAGGGTTAATATGACTGAAGTTCTAGAGAATTCTATAAATACTGGAATTATATTTGCTGCTGAAAAATTAGGTAAACAAAATTTTAGAAATTATCTTAAAAAATTTGGATTTGGAAGCTTAACAGGAATTGGTCTTTCTGGTGAAGAAAGTGGTAATATTAGCAACTTAGATGAGGCTTCAAAAACCTATTTTTATACAGCCTCATACGGACATGGAATTTCTGTAACTCCATTACAAATAGTTAGTGCATTTAGTGCAATAGCTAATTCTGGAAAATTAATGCGTCCCCAAATATTTTCTGGCTTTAGACTTGAAAATGGCGACCTAGATTTAATTGAACCAGATCCTATTAGACAAGTAATCAGGCCAGAAACTGCTAAAATAATTTCTGCTATGATGGTATCTGTTATTAAAAATGGTTATGGTAAAAAAGCAGGCGTATCTGGTTTTGATATAGCTGGTAAAACCGGAACGGCTCTTATTCCTAAAAAAGATGAGGGCGAGTATTCTGACAAGGTTATACATTCTTTTGTAGGCTTTGCACCAGCTCGTGATCCAAGGTTTGTTGCTTTAATAACACTTCGAAATCCAAAAGAAGAAGAATTTTCTGATTCTACTGCTGCACCCACTTTTGGAAAATTAGCTGAATTTATATTAGATTATTTAAATATTGCCCCTAGTAATAATAATTAAAATGATAAAAAAAATATTAGAAAAAATACTGGCCATTTTAGCAAAAATTGTTATTAAGAGATATAATCCTATAATTATAGGCATTACCGGTAGTGTAGGAAAAACTTCTACTAAATGTGCTGTTTTTAATGCTTTAAGAAATAAATTTTCTAGCCGCCAGTCTTTTAAAAATTATAATAATGAAATAGGTGTCCCTTTGACTATATTAAACGAACGCTCGCCTGGTAAAAATTTATTAAAATGGTTTGGAATTTTTCTCCGTGCAATTTTTAAAATTATATATACCCCTTATCCTAAAATTCTAATTCTTGAAATGGCGGTTGATAGGCCAGGCGATATAGATTATTTAATTAAGATTGCTAAACCATCTCGATCTATAATAACAGCTATTAGCGCTGCCCATACAGAGTTTTTAGGAGACATAAATGGAGTTTTAAAAGAAAAGCAAAAACTAGCAACTAGGCTAGATTATTCTGGCTGGGCAATCTTAAATGCTGACGATGAAAAAGTTTTAGGTATTAAAAGTAGGGTTTCTTCTAAAGTTTTAACCTATGGTTTTTCCAAAAATGCAGATGTTAGGGCTATTGAATTTAATTTTAATCAAAAACTTGTTAATAAACAGGTTGAAATTAAAGGAATTGGCTTTAAATTAAATTATAAAGGCAGTATTGTGCCAATAT
Organism: Patescibacteria group bacterium; assembly: GCA_035269445.1. Lineage (GTDB taxonomy): Bacteria > Patescibacteriota > Patescibacteriia > UBA2591 > UBA6264 > DATFJC01. The sequence continues at coordinate 7,615 of DATFJC010000018.1, read as the reverse complement.
TTTTGCCAAACGCCACCACAAAGGCTCAGGTATATTCTGTTTTAGCGGCTATAGCTGTAAGTATTACTTTTGGAATAAACGTTATAAATGTAGCTAATAATTTTTCTGAATTTAAAATATTATCAGGAAGAATGCGTCCTATCCATGGAATAAAATCTAGTTTAATTTTAGATGATAGCTATAATGCTTCTCCTAAGGCACTAGATTTATCTTTAAATACTTTAAGTCAAATAAAAAAACACCCAGAAGCTAAAAAATGGGTGGTAATAGGAGATATGAAAGAATTAGGCAATCAATCAGAAGATATACATTATAAGTTTGGAAAAAAGATTGCACAAATGCAATTTGATTATCTTGTCACAGTTGGCCCAGAAGCTAAGAATTTATCTAAAGGGGCAAGGGCATCAGTAATGAATAAAGAAAATATTTTTGAATTTAATGATTCAACAAAGGCTAAAGAATTTATTAAAGACAAGTTAGGCGAGGGCGACATTTTGCTTGTAAAAGGGTCACAAGCGGTTAGAATGGAAAAAATAGTAGAGACTATAATGAAGCACCCGGAACATAAACAAGATCTTTTAGTAAGACAGGGGAAAAATTGGAAGGAAAAACTATAAATCTTTTATCATATAAGTTCCTTTTAAATAATAACCTAGTTTTTTATAGTATCCCCTTACACCAATTCCAGAAATAACAGCTATTTTTTTAAAACCCCTTTTTCGACTAATCTCTTCTGCTTTAAGCATTAATTGTTTTCCAAAGCCTTGATGCTGGGTTGCTTTTTTTTCATGGCTTTTAATAGAAACTAGTTGACCATATGTATGCACTTCTCTTATAAGTGCTGTTTTTTTTAATTCTGGCAGTAGCTTTGCCATTGAGTTAAAGCTAGGCAGTCTTAATCTTAAAAAAGCAGCTAATTTATTATTTTTGTTTATAAAAGATAAAAAGTATTCTTTTCCTTTACTGGCTTTATATTTTATTTTATTAAAAAAAAGATCATCTATTTTAAAGTCCAAAGACTTTATTTCTCTGCATCTTATACATTGGCAAGATTTACCTTGTTCTTTTAATTTTTTTTGAACAACTTCTCTTAAATTTGAGGTCTTGCTACCGCCTTGTATTTGCCAAGCAGGCACATCTCTTATAAGGCGATTAATCCGAACATAAGGAGGAACATTTAATTTAAGTTTCATTAAAAGCTTAATAAGAGTTTTTTCTGAGTAAGGCTTATAATCGCCCCTTTTAAATATTTTATATAGCTTAGATCCTTTGGAAACAATACAAGGGTATATTTTGATCATGTCTGGTCTAAACTTTGAATTTTGAAAAACTTTTTTAAAATATTTTAAGTCTTTTTTAGGATTAGACCCATAAAGTCCAGGCATAAGATGGTAACATATTTTAAGACCAGCATCTTTTAACAACTTTGTAGCTTTAATAGTTTCTTTTATGCCATGACCTCTATTATTTTTTTTAAGTATTTTATCGCTTAAACTTTGTACCCCTATCTCAACCCTAGTACAGCCTAATTTTCTCATGTGTTTTATGGAGTCTTTTGTAATATAATCAGGTCTTGTTTCTAAGGTAATTCCTATAATTCTTTGTTGGCCATTTTCATTTCTTTTTTGAGCTTTTTTAAGGTTAAGAGAATCCATTCCATTGACCCCATCAAAACAACGCTTTATAAACCATTCGCGATATTTTTTTTCTAAAACAGTCCAGGTCCCCCCAATAACAATAAGCTCAATTTTATCTGTTGGGTGTCCTTGTTTTTTTAAAGATTCTAATCTTTTTTTTGTTTGAAGGTAGGGATCAAAATTTAATCTTTTAGCTCTTTCTACTGCTGGCTCACCTGAAAGATAACTTTTAGGTATATCTGTTTCTTTAGGACAAAATATACAATTACCTGGACATTCCCAAGGCTTAGTTAAGACACTAACAACTACAACACCAGATAAGCTTCTTATGGGTCTTTTTTTTATTTTTTCTAAAAAGTTATTCTTTTTTACTTTATTGCTTTTTCTTAGTTCTTTATACTTTTCTATAATAGAAATATTTGAAGGTATTTCTTTGCCAACGCCTTTTGAAAACTTTTTTTTAAGATCTTCTAGCTCTTCTCTTGAGTTAATTTTAGAGTTAGATATCTTTTTAGTAATAATTATTAAATCTTTTCTTTTCATAAAAATAATTTTTAATATCTTTATACTAACAAATCTTAATAATTAAATAAAGAAATATTGTTAATTTAACTAGTTGTATTATAATAAAAAAAGTAATTAATTATATAAAAGTTATGAAAAAAGAAAGGGCTAAGAAAATTATTCAAAAAAACAAAGAAGATTGGGATGATATTGCTAAGAAATTTTCTAATACAAGACAATATTTATGGCCAGAATTAAAATCATTAAATAATTATGTTAAAACAGGAGATAGGGTTTTAGATCTTGGCTGCGGAAATGCGAGATTAATCAAAGCCTTTAAAAAAGAAATTTATTATACTGGCGTTGATATATCAAAAAATCTTATAAATATAGCAAAAAAGAAATACCAGGATAAAGACAATATCAAATTAATTAATGCCAATGTTATTAACTTGCCCTTTAAAGAAAATAGTTTTGACATTGTATTTTCCATTGCAATGTTTCATCATATACCTGGGCTTCAATTAAGAAAAAAATTTTTAAAAGAAATAGCTAGGGTTTTAAAAAAAGACTCAAATTTAATTATAACAGTTTGGAATTTATGGCGTCCTAGCATTTTATTGCGTTATAAAATTTGGCCTATGCTTTTTGGTTGGCATCCAAAAGGATTAGATTGGAAAGATGTATATATACCCTTTAAATCAAAAGATAAGATTACAAAGCGTTATTATCATTGCTTTACTAAATCTGAGTTTGTTAAATTATTAAAAAAAACTGGCTTTAAGGTTATTAATTGTCGAAAAACTAAAAAGGGTAATATTTTATTAATTTGTAAAAATATAATATAAATAAATTTATATGAATATAAATAAGATTTTTCGTGCTTATGATGTCAGGGGCATTTATCCTGATCATTTAAATAAAGAATTTGCTTATAAATTAGGTAATGCTTTTGTTCTTTTTCTTAAAAAAGAGTTTAATAAAGATAAAAATATTACTATAGTTATAGGTCAAGACGGGAGAGAATCTTCTTTGCCTCTTTTTCATAGTTTTGCAAGGGGGGTATTAAATCAAGGGGCTAATATTATAGACATTGGTTTAGCAGCTACTGATTCTTTATATTTTGCCTTAAATTTTTTAAAAACAACTGCCGGGGTGATAATAACCGGAAGCCATAATCCTAAAAATTATAATGGCTTTAAATTAGCAACCAAGGGTCCCAAGTTTTTATCAGGACAATGGGGTTTACCTGAATTAGAAAAAATTTGTCAAAAAGATTTCTCGTCTTTTTCAAATAAGACTGATATTAAAAAATACAATATTTTACCTGATTATAAAAAACATATTTTATCTTTAATAAAAATTGATAAACTAAAACCTAAAAATATTATAGTAGATGCAAGTGGGGGAGTGGCTGCTAAAATGATAAATTTTACAAAAGACAAAATTCCTGGAAACCTTGATTGTATTTATTGTGAAATTGATAGTAATTTTTCAAATCATTCACCTAATCCTGTTATTCCCGGTAATCTTTCTGACCTTAGTAATAAGGTAAAAACAAAAGGGGCTGACTTTGGTTTAGCTTTTGACGGAGATGGCGACAGAACTGTTTTTGTAGATGAAAAAGGAAATTTAATTAAGGCTGATATGATTTTAGCTCTTTTTGCAAAACATTTTCTTAAAAAGCAGCCCGGATCATCAATTGTTTATAACCTAACTTGTTCAAGATCTGTTCCCGAAGTTATTAAAGAAAACAATGGTAAGCCAATTAAAAATAGAACTGGCTCTACTTTTATGAAAATGATATCTAAAAAATATCAAGCAATTTTAGGAGGAGAAATTTCAGGTCATTTTTGCTATAAAGACAATTTTTTTGGCGAATCAGGTATTTTAACTCTTTTAATAATGCAAGAAATTTTATCTCAAAACAATTCTCCTCTTTCCCAATTAATAAAACCCTTAAAAAGATATTATAGGATTAATGAAACTAATTTTAGGGTAAAAAATAGAAAAAAAACCATTAAATTATTAGCTGATTATTATAAAAACGGTAAAAAGGATTGGTTGGATGGACTGTCAGTTGAATTTGATAATTGGTGGTTTAATGCAAGACCCTCTAATACTGAGCCACTTTTAAGGCTTGTGATAGAGGCAAATAAAAAGTCTTTAGCAGAAAATAAATTACAAGAAATTAAAAGAATAATTAATAAATAATTATGATTGGAGTTTTTGATTCTGGTATTGGCGGCTTAACTGTTTTAAGGGAAATATATAAAGAGATTCCAAAATTAAATACAATTTATTTTGGGGATACAGCTCGTACTCCTTATGGAAACAAAGGAGAAGGAGTTATAAAGCGCTACTCATCTCAAGTAGTGCAATTTTTAATTAACCAAGGAGCAGAAATCATTATTATAGCCTGTAACACTGCCTCAGCCATTGCCACTAACTTTTTAAAAGAAAAATTTGATATTCCAATATTTGAGGTAGTTTTACCTGGGGTTGAAAAAGCAATAAAAGTAACCAAAACCAAAGAAATTGCTGTTTTGGGTACTAGAGCCACCATTAACTCCCAAATCTACCCTAAATTGATTACATTAAAGGATAAAAAAGCAAAAGTTTTATCCAAATCAGCCCCTCTTTTAGTGCCTTTGGTAGAAGAGAATTGGATCCAAAAACCAGAAACCGAACTTATTATTAAAAGATATTTAAATTTTGAATCCAGTTTTGACACTTTAGTTTTAGCTTGTACTCATTACGGTTTTTTATTTAATATAATTAAAAGAAATTTAAAAAATAATATTAATATTATAGACCCTGGCAAAGAAGCGGTTTTTAAATTAAAGACATTTTTAAATAATAATCAAAAGATTAAATCTAGACTTTTAGGTAATAAACACGAGTTTTTGGTATCTGACAAAACAAAGAAATTTCAGAACCTAGCTCGCAAATGGCTTCAAAAAGATATTATATTAAAACAACATATTTTTGAATAATAAATATTTTATAATATTTTATTTTTAAATTGCTAAAAGTAACCCATTTGTTATAATAACAATTATAAAAAACTAATTTTAAATTATATGAAAAAGAAATCTTTAACAGGCACTATATTATTGGGACTAATTATTTTTGCCCTATTTTTTGGTACCAGCATTATTCATATTTTAACGGACTGGTATTGGTTCCAAAGCATTGACTACGCTAATATTTTTAAAACAATTATTTCTACTAAAATAATTTTAGGTTCTTTAGTGGGATTATTGTTCTTTTTATTTTTATATGGCAATAGCTTAATTGCCGCTAAAATATCTAAAAAAGAGCCACAGGTTATTGGTAAGGATACAGTTAAAAAATTATTATCATTTAAAAAGATTGGCAATAAAATATCCTTAATTATTTCTTTAATTATTTCTTTTATTGTAGCAATAGTTGCCTCTAATAGTTGGCAAACTGTTTTAAAATATTTAAATGCTACTCCTTTTTCTAAGGTAGATCCAATTTTAGGCAAAGATGTATCTTTTTATATTTTTGAAATGCCTTTTATCCAATTCTTATTGGGAATAGGATTTTTCTTAGTTATTTCAACTATTATAGCTACTGGTTTAATTTATATTAAAAACGGACTTTTAACATTAAAAGCTTTTTTCTCAAGCAAATTTAGTAAAAGGGTTAAAACTCATATATCAGTTCTTTTATTTTTATTTTTTGCTTTAGTTGCCTTAAATTTATATTTTATCAAAATTCCAGGTTTACTTTTAAACCAAACAGAACTTTTACTAGGGGCAAATTACAGTATTATCCATGGAGCTTTGCCCATGTTAAAGGTTTTATTAGTTATAGCCTTAGCCCTGGCTTTAATCTCTTTAATAAATATTTGGAAGGCTAATTATAAATTATTAAAACTTGGTTTAATTACCTATGGCCTAGTTTTGGTTGTTGGGGTCTGGATATATCCAACTATTTTACAAAAATTAGTTGTAGAGCCAAATGAGCTTAAAAAAGAAACTCCTTATATCCAAAACCACATTACAATGACCAGGTCAGCCTATGACTTAGATAGGATTAAAGAAGAAAGATTAGATAAAGAAAGCGATTTGACCATTGAAGATATTAATGAAAATTCTGCTACAATTAAAAATATTAGAATTTGGGATAGAGACCCATTATTAGATACTTTTACTCAATTGCAAGCTATAAGGACTTATTATGATTTTGATAAGATAGATAATGACCGCTATCACTTAGGCAAAGATTATAGGCAGGTTCTTTTATCAACTAGAGAACTTGATTCTACAAAATTGCCCCAACAAAGCTTTATTAATAAAAGACTAACCTTTACTCATGGCTTTGGGTTAACACTGGCCCCTGTAAACGAAACTACTCCTGAAGGATTGCCCAATCTTTTTCTTAAAGACCTTCCTCCTCAATCTCAGTTTGAACGCTTTAAAATTAATCGTCCTGAGATATATTATGGTGAATCTTTAATTGATTGGGTTGTAACTAAAACCGGAACAAAGGAATTTGATTACCCAAAGGGCAATGAAAATGTATTTACTAATTATCAGGGAACTGGAGGGGTAGAAATAGGCAGCTCTCTTAAAAAAATTATGTTTGCTTTAAGATTTCAATCTGCAAAATTATTTTTATCTAATGATATAAATGATGACTCTCGGATTATGTTTTACAGAGATATTAAAGCAAGGGTAAAAAAGGTGTTACCGTTTTTAAGATTTGATAAAGATCCTTATGTGGTAATTAATAAAGATGGCCATTTAAAATGGATGCTTGATGGATATACAACAAGCCCCAATTTTCCTTATTCTCAAAGAATGGTTGATATGCACGCCTCAAGATATAGTGAACTTATTCCTCAAATTAATTATATTCGCAATTCCGTTAAAATAGTTTTAGATGCTTATAATGGACAAATGAAATTTTATGTTTCTGATGAAAATGATCCTTTAATTAAAACCTATTCTAAAATATTTGATAATACCTTTTTATCATTTGATAAAATGCCAGATGATATAAGGGCTCACATAAGATATCCAGAAGATATTTTTAAATATCAAACTGATCTTTATGCTAAGTTTCACATGAAAGATCCTAAAATATTTTATAATAGGGAAGACCAGTGGGAAATTCCTACTAACTTTACTGGAAAAAGGATAGATCCTATGATGCGCCATATTATTATGAAGCTTCCTGGCGAAAACCAAGAAGAATTTATTTTAATGATCCCTTTTACACCAAAAGAAAAAGATAATTTAGCTGCTTGGATGGTAGCTAGAAATGATGGGGAAGACTATGGTAATTTAATAGTTTACAGATTTCCTAAACAAAAATTAATTTATGGTCCAGACCAAATAATGGGAAGGATTAATCAAGATACTAAAATTTCTCAGCAAATTTCTTTATGGGACCAAAGAGGTTCAAGCGTATTAAGGGGAAGCCTTTTGGTTATACCAATT
>DATFJC010000017.1:0-33959 GCA_035269445.1 Patescibacteria group bacterium | reverse complement strand
ATAATTCTGAATTTATTTCAAAAAGCATTGAGGGATATCAAAAAAATATAGAAGATATTTCTAAAATAACCCAAAAAGCTAAAAAGCAAATACAAGAACAAGATAAAGATTTTGTAAACAATACTCTAGGCCAAATCTTAAAACAAAATCAGTCCCTAGATAATATTGAAAAAAATCTTTCAAAAACAGTTAAAGAAAGAATTAGGCAAGCAAGAGAAAAAGCTAATCAAAATAATGCTGAAATTTTATCTAACACCGCTAATGAAAAAACCTTAAAAAAGCAAATACAAGATAGTATTAAAGATCAAAAAGGTGATAAATTTAAAGAATTTAAGGATTTAGCCATTCTTAAAAGAATTCAAAACCATTCTCCAGAAAAAATTAAAGATATTATTGAAGAATCTAGTGAATATACACTATCTTCTTTTAAGGAAAAATTGCAAAATATGGAGCCAGAGCAAAGAAAAAAATTCGACGAATATGTTAATAATGCTGGAGGAAATAATGTTACCCACTTCCAATTACTTAAAAAACTTGAAAAAGATTCTTCAATTGAGCTAAAAGAACAAATTGAAAAAGCTAGAAAAAGAGTTGTCAAAGAAATTGAAAATCAAATCCAAAATAAAGAAAATGTTTTAGACACCTTGCAAAATGGTGACATGGACAATCTAGGTACTATTCAAGAATTACAAGAAAATATTGCTCCGGGTTTAGTAGAAAAAGTTATGAACGCTAAACATAAAGCTCTTAATAATTTTAGAAAAAAAATAGACCAAGCCAAAACAAAGGAAGAAAGAAAAAGAATTATTAAAGAAGCAAAAGAAAATGTAGGTATTAATAAGCTCCAAGTTTTAAACGACATTAAAGAAAATTTACCTGATAAAGATAAAGACTTTATACAGCAAATGATAAAAGATGTGAATAATGAAATTAAAGATAAAATTAACTCCGCCCCGGTAAATAATAAGGAAGAAATGATAAAAGAAATGGTTGGTTCTTCACCTGAAGCCATAGAAACAGGTCAAAGAATGATTTCAGATCCTTATTTAAAAGAAAAAGTTTTTAAAGCACAAATTGAAAACTTAAAGAAAAAAATTAAAACCAGTGAAGAGCCTGAGGAAATAGAAAGTCTTAAAGAAAAAATTAAACAAAATAAGCAAATAAGAGAATTAGTTCAAGAAAGAGCGCCTGAAATTGACCGCGACTTAGAACAAAAAAGAGAGCAATACATGAATCAAGTTCAGGAAAAAAAAGCTAAACAACAACTAGAAAGAGCTAATAAACAAATTTCTGATTTAAAAAAATATTTTCAAAATTTAAAAGAAAGCTACCCTAATTTTGAAGCTGTTATTCAAGACACAACTGCCCTAAAATTAAGAGAAGAGGCTCAGAAAAGATTAGAAGAGGCCCAAGTAAAACTAGAAAATAAAAAATACGGGGAAGCCTTTGGTATAGCTACCGCTACAATGAATATGGCCAATAACGCTTACGAAAAACTAAAATCTCTTGAAAGTAAATCTGACATACTAAAACAAGAAATTAAAAATACCCAAAAAGAAAATAAAGATATGCTAGAAGATTTTATAAATTCTTCCCTATTAAACAAAAAAGAGGTTAAAGACATTCAAGAAAAAATTAATCAAGGTAAAATACAAGAAGTAATAAAAAAATATCAATCCGAAATTAATAAATACTTTCAAAAACAAGAAGAAAATAAAGAACCAGGCTTAAATCAGATTAATATAGAATCTTATTTAAAAGAGTCTGGTTTAAGTCAAGAAAAAATTAATAAAATTAAGGAACAATTAAATAATCTCCCAGCAGAGGTCATAAACAATATCAAGGAAATGGACCCAAGTGCAATTTTTAAAATAGCAAATGAGCTTGATTTACCCCCATCAAATCAAAGAGAACCAAAACAAGTAAATGATCCTTCTCAGCCAAATGGCCCCTGTGTTCAAGTAATAACCCCAGCCCTAAAAGATGGGGTTTGTAAGAATTTCCCAACTCCATGCGACGTACCACAAGGCTGGCAAAAAGTTGACAAATGTCCACCTAGCGTTGAAAATCAAACACCTGTTCAAGAAAGAGATCGTCAATCAGAAAAAAATGATCAACAAGAGCGTGAACAAGAGCGTGAACAAGAGCGTGAATATGAATATGAAATAGATAAAACCCCAAAGCAGACTCAAGAACAAAAAGAAAATAAGGAAAATAACAAAAACAAAGACAAATCCCCTAGTTCAAAAAAAGAAATGAGATGTGCAAACTTTCCCGGTCCAAGCGCTTGCCCTGGTGGAATTGAAGATATTATAGTAGTAGGAAAAGATAAAAATGGTTGTGCTATTTACGGATGTAAATCTTCAACAAAGTCCCAACCAAAAAATAATAAAGATAATAATATTAGCCCAACTGAACCTCGTCCAATAAAAGAAAATCTTGAAAAAGGCAAAACTCAATCTCCTAAAGCTGGCTCAACTGGCTCCTTATTTGAAAATATAATTAATGTTTTTAAATAAAAATAAAGTTTAAAATCAATATTACAACAAAAAGGGGCTTTATTTCCCCTTTTTGTTTTTAAAAAATTCTTTATGAAAAAATATTATATTTATACTTTTGGCTGTCAAATGAATCATTCAGATAGCGAAAAAATTAAAACTGTTTTAGAAAATAATGACTATAAAGCCGTTAAAGAACCTAAAAAGGCTGATCTTATTATAGTTAATATGTGCTCTGTCCGACAATCTGCTGTAGATAGAATTTATGGCTTAGCAAATAAATTTGCTAAATGGAAAAAAGAGAATAACATAAAAACAATCCTAACCGGCTGCATACTAAAACCAGATTTAAAAAAATTTGAAAAAAGGTTTGATCTTGTCTTTAATATTAAAAATTTGCCTGAACTCCCTAAATTAATTTTTAAAAAAGCAATTAAAACAAATAGAGATCCATTAAATTACTTAAAAATAAAACCTAAAAGGGATTCTAGTGTTACCTCTTTTATACCAATAATGTCTGGCTGTAATAATTTTTGTAGCTATTGTGTTGTCCCCTATACTAGGGGAAGAGAGTTTTCTAGACCAGGTAATCAAATTTTAAAAGAAATAAAAAAAGCAATAGAAAATAATAGCAAAGAAATAATACTTTTAGGCCAAAATGTTAATTCATATAAAGACAAAGAAATAAATTTTCCCAAACTTTTAAAAAAAATCACTAATTTAAATAATGATTTTTGGTTAAACTTTATTTCTTCTCATCCAAAAGATTTTTCTGACGAATTAATTAAGGTAATGATTCAATCCAATAAAATCACTAATTATTTACACTTAGCAGTTCAATCTGGAGATAATAACACCTTAAAAGCAATGAATCGCAATTATACTGTTGAAGCATATAAGAATATAATTAAAAAAATAAAAAAAGGTATTCCCAATATTAGCCTATCTACTGATATCATAGTAGGCTTTCCCGGAGAAACAAAAGCTCAATTCAAAAATACAGTTAAACTTTTTAAATGGGCCAAGTTTGATATGGCCTATATTGCAAAATATTCCCCTCGCAAAATAACAGCTGCAGCAAAATTAAAAGATAATATACCTTTAAAAGAAAAAAAGAAAAGAGAAAAAATATTAACTAAAATACTTAAAAAAACAGCCCTGGAAAACAACAAAAAACTTTTAAATAAAAAAATAAGGGTCCTTGTAACCCTTAAAAATAAAAATAAATTTTTTGGTAAAACTAAGAATAATAAAAAAATTCAAATAGCTGGCAAAACAAAAAACCTAAAAGTAGGACAATTTATTAATTGTAAGGTTTTAAAGGTTACGCCCTGGCACCTTAGAGGAAAGTTGATTTAAATGAAGATGATTAAAAATATAATAATAGGTTATTACCAATAAAAAAATTGGCCCCATAATTGGCCAGGTTAAGCCCAGTCTAGTAACAACATTATATCCCCCATGAGCCAAAATTGCAATTAAAAAACCTAAATAACTCATATATTTCCCCCTTTTATAAGGACTAACAACAGCTAAGGTGATAAAATAACCAATTATGCCGCCTGTTAAAAAGTGAAGTAAGGTTGTAGAAAATCCCCTTAACAAAACCAAGGAAGCCCCTTTTACTACACCCGCTACTAAGCCATATAAAATATTTTCAATAAAGGCAAGGCCCAGACCCAAGACCATTCCATAAATCAAACCATCTCTTAATTCATCAAAATAATGAAATTTCACCACACTAACTCTTAAAATAATATATTTTGCCAATTCTTCGACAAGACCATCAATTAAAAAAGACAATGCTAATATTGATAATAATGTAGAAAGATTAATTGCCTTAACAAAACTAGACAAAAAACCAGCAATAAATAAAAGGGGTATGGTAGCAACCATTCCTATAAAAAAAGTTTTAATAATTTGTTTTTTAGGCTCTGGCTGTTTTCTATCCAGCCAAAGACAAATAAAAAGCCAAATCAAAGCAGGGCCAGCAGAAAGCATAATAAAAAATAAAATGCTGCTAAGAGAAGACTGTTTTATAATATTTATTAAGAAATTCATAAAATTATGTCAAATTTACCAAAAATAATAGCTTTAATGGGACAAACAGCCTCTGGAAAAAGTAAAATGGCTCTTAAGTTAGCCAAGGAATTTAATGGAGAAATTATTTCAGCTGATAGTAGAAATATTTATAAAAACTTAAACATTGCTACTGATAAGCCAGAATTTAAAAAAACAAAACAAGGTTATTTTTACCAAGGTATCCCCCATTATTTAGTTAATATTGTAAACCCGGATCAAAAATTTAGCGTAGCTCAATTTAAGCCTTTGGCTGTTTTTAAAATAAAAGAAATAATCCAAAAAAATAAATTACCAATTTTAGCTGGTGGCACAGGCCTTTATATTAAAGCTGTTTTAGAAAACTATTCCTTTCCTGGCGTTGCCCCTGACAATAAGCTAAGAAATGAATTAGAAAAAAAAGCAAAGAATAAGGGCTTGGAAACACTTTGGCAGGAATTAATTAAAATAGACCCTGGATCAAAAAATATAGTTGATAAAAATAATCCCAGAAGAGTTATTCGAGCACTAGAGGTTTGTTTTAAAAAAGATAAAGCATTTTCAAAAATTAAATCAAAAAAACCAATACAATTTAATTCTTTAAAAATAGGTATAAAATTATCAGAAAAGAAGCTTTTTCAAAAACAAAGCAAAAGAGTTGATAAGATGATTGAAAAGGGCCTTATAAAAGAAACTAAAAACCTTATTAATAAATATGGCAAAACACAGGTTTTATTAAATACTATAGGCTATCAAGAAATTATCCCCTACTTAGAAGGTAAAATTAGTTTAAAAAAAGCCATAAAAGAAATTAAACTTCATACTAGACAATTTAGCAAAAGACAAGAAACTTGGTTTAAAAAGGAAAAAAATATTAAATGGGTTAAAAATTTTCAAGAAGCTAAAAATATTACAAAAAACTTCCTAAATTAATCAAGCTTATCTTTTAAAATCTCTTCTATTGTCTCAGGGTCTGCCTTGCCCTGAGCTTTTTTCATTACTTGACCAATTAAAAACTTTAAAACATTGGTGTTACCATTTTTATATTTTTCTATTATTTTTGGGTTCTTCTCTAATATTTCTTGAATCCATTTTTTTAAAGTCCCCTTTTTACTAGATTGTAAATCATGCTCAGCCAAAACATTATCAATGTCTTGCCCCGTAGAATCCATTATCTTTAAAATCTTTGCAGCTAAAACATTGGGAGTTTTTTTCTCATATATAAATATAATAAATTCTGCAAAATTTTCTGGTGTTATATTAAACTCCATTTCATCAGTTAAAAGATGGTTAATCAACCAATTACTAACTAATTTAGATAATTTAGATTTATATTTTTGCCAAACTTGTTTTTCTGTCCCTTCTACGGTTTCTAAGGAAACAAGCCAGGCTTTAAGCTCTGAAATTACTTTTTCAATATAATGTGCCAACTTCTTATTTTTTACCAAAACAGCAGCGTCTGAGGGCCTTATACTGTACTCAGATATAAATCTCCTTCGCTTATCACTAGGCAATTCTGGAAGATCTGCTCTTATTGCCTTTAGATCAAGATCTAAGTCTTTGATATTAAAGGGAGGAAGATCAGGTTCAGGAAAGTAGCGATAATCTGATACTGCTTCTTTTGTTCTTTGAATAACTGTTACTTGCTTGTCTTGATCCCATCCTTTAGTAACTTCCTTTTTAGGTGGTTCTTTTTTTTGCCACAATATTTTTTGTCTTTGAATTTCAAAATTTAATGCCCTTTCTACTGATTTAAAAGAATTTAAATTTTTAATTTCTGTTTTAGGAAAAAATTTAGAAGAATTTTTAGGTCTTAAAGATATATTAGCGTCACACCTCATTTGACTTTTTTCCATATTAGCATCAGATATATTTAAATAACGAACAACCATTTGCAATTCCTTTAAAAAGTTTTTAGCTAGTTTAGGAGTAGTTATTTCTGGTTTAGTAACAATTTCAACCAAGGGAATGCCAGCTCGATTAAAATCTAAAAGTAGTTCTCCTTTATTGTGAAAAGTTTTAGCAGTATCTTCTTCCAAATGTATTCTTTCTAAATTAATTTTTTTATTATTGACCTCTAAAACCCCTGACTTAATAATGGGTAGTTCATATTGACTAATTTGATAACCCTTGGGAAGATCAGGGTAAAAATAATTTTTCCTATCAAAGTTTGTTTCTTTGTTAATCTCTCCTTCCAAGGCAAGGCCTAACATTAAACTAAACTTTAGGGCTTTTTTATTTAAAGCAGGCAAAACCCCAGGCTGCCCCATACAAATGGGACAAATATTTTTGTTTGGCTCAGCCTCTTCTTTAGTAGAGCAGGAACAAAAAAACTTAGATTTTGTTTTAAGCTGTAAATGAATTTCTAAACCAATAATTGTTTCAAATTTCATATTTTTTTAAGCTACGTCTTTTCCCAGTAATACTACTGGAATTGTTTTTATTATAATACTTATATCCTGCCACAAAGTCCAATTTTCAATATAATATATATCTAATTTAGCCTCTTCTTCAAATGAGATACTAGAGCGACCAGAAATTTGAGCTAAACCAGTAATACCCGGAGCAATAGTTAAAAGTTGTTTGTGTTGCTTTTGGTATTTTGCCACCTCCTCTGGCTCATGAGGCCTAGGCCCGACCAAGCTCATCTCCCCTTTTAAAACATTAATAAGTTGGGGTATCTCATCTAGGCTAGATTTTCTTAAAAATTTGCCTATCTTAGTAATCCTAGGATCATTTTTCATTTTAAAAAGCGGGCCTTGCCTTTCATTTTGTTTTTTTAAATCTTCTTTCATTTTATGGGCATTTTTTACCATTGATCTGAATTTATATAAATAAAACCTTTCTCCTCTCTTGCCTACTCTTTTTAATTTAACAAAAACTGGGCCCTTAGAATCTATTTTTATTATAATAGGCAGAGTTATAAAAAATGGTAATAATAAAATAAGACCCAAAACAGAACCTATTAAATCCACTGTTCTTTTTGCTACCTTACCCCAACCAGAAAGAGCAGTTTTCCCAATAACTACTATTGGTAAACCTGCCAAAGTATCCACTCTAACATTTTCATACATGGCATCAAAAGTATCTGTTAAATATCTAAAAATAATTTGATGCTCATTGCAAAATTCTAATAACCTGGTCATATCTTTTTTAGATAAATCCGTATCAGCTAAAATAATGTGATCAACCTTTTCTGGGGCACTTTTTAAACCCTTAATAGCTTCATCAATGTTGGGAAAGATATTTAAAATTTTATAACCTAAGCCTTTATGGTTTTTAATATAAAAGGAAATTTCTTGGGCTGACCTAGATTGTCCCACCACTGCTATCGGCTCTAGCCCCTTATCTCTTTTATAACAAAAAAGTTCTATGGCATGAATAAAACTACGCCCCAAACTTACAAACAAAAAACTTGTTCCCCAGCCTGCTAAGATAATAAAACGAGATGAAAAAGGACGACGAGCTAAAAATATTAAAAATATAATAAGCATTGTGCCAATAGTACAGCCCCAAAATATTTTTAAGAACTCCCTAGAAAAGCGTTGATTTTTTAATTTATAAAGCCCACTAACAGCAAAAATAAAAAGCCAAGCTAAACTAATTATTAATATATAAAAAAAATACCTTAAAAAGGGTATTTTATAAATAACATCTATAGTGGAAGATAAAATATTAAAACGAAGATAATAAACAAATAAGCCAGCTAAAACTAGCATTATAAAATCAAGAGGAATATTTAAGGTAGAAAATAAAAGTTTAAATTTTTTGCTCATAATAAACATTTATATTATATCAAAATAAAAGGGGATTGCAATAATTAAATTACAATCCCCATATGATTAAGACCGTAAGCCGAATTCTGTTACCACTTTAAAAAGTGGCGATAGCCATTTATCTGGGTTTATTGTTACCAATAAACTCGAACGACCCACCAAAGTTTGGTCTTTCACTCAGGTAAGGATTTAGCCGTTTCACCCTCTATGTTACCATAAAGGATAACCCCATAAGGGTTCTTTTCCCTTTTCAAGGAAAAGCGTTTCTGTTCGCACCTCTACTTATTAAGCGACGGGTGTTACCCGCTACCTGCTCCTGTTTAAAACAGGGAGTGCTCGGACTTTCCTCCCCTTACTTTAAAAAATAAAGGGCGGCTATCTGGTCTTTGCTTTTAATATAGCACTTATTTTAATCTTGTCAACGTCTAATGCCCTGATCAATTGCTTTATTTACCAGCTCATCTGCTAAGTTATTTTTTTCTCTAGGAATATGGGAAAAGCTAACCTTATCAAAAGAATCTTTTAAATTCCATATTTTAATAAAATATTTAGCTAAATTTTTATTTTTTAATTTATATTCTTGATTTAATTGCTTAACAGCTAACAAAGAATCCATATACATATCAACCCTTTTTGCCCCTTTTTCTTTTGCTTTTTTTAAACCATATAAAATACCTGCATATTCAGCCTCATTATTGGTTGCTCTACCTAAAAACTTAAAATATTTACCAATAACTTTATTTTTATTTATTAAAACCACTCCCAGCCCACTGGGCCCAGGATTACCACGTGATCCACCATCTGTATAAATTTTTAAATGCATAAAATTAAGATTTTTTAATATCAACCACTGTCATTTGTATTTCTTTTTGACCATTCCAAATATTAGTGCCTAAACGATAGGCTATGTCAACCTTATCACCTTTTTTATAATCCTTCATTACCTTAGAGGAACTAAAATAAATCATTTTACCAAAATCTCCGCTATTCTCGTCCCTTACTAATAATTTATTATGATTACCATTTTTGCCAACTTTAGTAAAATTAGACAAAGATAAATTCTTTGTTGCAAATAAGGGTTTGGGATTATGAACCCCAAAGGGTCTTAAAGAATCTAACCCCTCTATTAAAGACCAATCTATATCGCCCAAGTCCATTTCAATATCTATTTTTAATTTAGGTTTTTCTTTTTTAAAAAGAAATTTTTCTGTTTTTCTTAGCTCTTTTTTAAAAACCTTTAAAAATTCAGGCTTTAAAGTAAAACCAAGAGCTCTTTTATGTCCACCTAGATCAAAAAAATATTCTTTATTAATATTTTTTAAAACTTGCAAAAAATTAAATCCTTTGGCAGCACGTCCTGAACCTTTAACATTTTTCTCTTTAGGGCTCAAAACTATACTGGGACGATTATATTTTTCAACTAACCTCATTGCAATAAGGCCTAAAAGGCCTGATTCTAAATTGTCCTCTACTACCAAAATATTATCTTTAGGATTTTTCCCTATTTTCTTTACTATTTTCTTTAAATATTCTTTTACAAGATCTTGCCTTTTTTTATTAAGCATTTCTAAGCGCTCAACTTTTTTATCTACACTTAAGGGATCATTGTCTAGTAAAAGATTTAAAGATTCATTGGAATAACCAATTCGTCCTGGCACATTAAGGCGAGGCCCAACTCTAAAAGCTAGGTCTTCCCCTTTAATAGAGCCTAATGTTAAATTAATATTTTTAAATAGTTTTCTTAAACCCAAATTAGAGGTTTGATTCAAAACAATTAAGCCAAAATGAACTAAATTTCTATTCTCGTCAATAATAGGCATATGATCTACTATTGTACCAATGGCCACTAAATCAAGAAGCCATTTTTCAATAGCCTTATTATTTTTTATTTTCAAGCGCTTATCAGATAAAAGGGCTTGAGCTAACTTAAAAGCAACCCCTACGCCAGCTAAGTGTTTAAAGGGATAATCATCATTTTCCACCTTAGGGTTTAAAATAGCAAAGGCAGGTGGTAATTTTAATGGTTCTACATGATGATCTGTAACTATTACATCTATCCCCTGCTTTTGAGCTTTCTTAATTTCATTATAATCTGATATCCCACTATCACAGGTTATAATAAGATTGGTTTTTAAATCAAGCTGTTTTTTAATAATTTCCTCACTTAAACCATATTGTTTTTCTCTTTCAGCGCTATAAATGTCTAAATCTTTAACGCCTATTTTTTTAAGAGTTTTAAACATCAAGGCTCCAGCTGTTGCTCCATCTGTATCAGAATCTGTACAAATTACAACTCTTTCCTTATTTTTTACTGCCTTTACAATCCTATTAACCGCTTTTTTCATATCCCTAAAAAGAAAGGGGCTATAAAGCCCACTTTTATAATTAGGGAATAAAAATTTTTCAATCTCTTTTTTAGTCTTTATGTCACGATTAAAAAGTATTTGTAAAACAACCGGATTTATCTTGGGAAACTTATTTTTAAGCCCTTTGTTTATTTGTGAAGAAATTTGCCATATTTTTTTCATATTTTAAATAAGAGGTCTTATCAAAGTTACTTTTTTTCAATTATATTAAAATTAACATATTTTTGTAAAACTTCGGGCACTTTTATAGAGCCATCTTTTTGTTGATAATTTTCTAAAATAGCTATTAATATTCGGCCTACAGCAAAAAGGGTTCCATTTAAGGTATAAACATAAGAAAGATTACCGCTTTTATCTCTATATTTAACATTTAAGCGGCGAGCTTGATAATCAGTACAATTAGAAGTGGAGTGAGTTTCAAGATATCTATCTTGAGAAGGTAAAAAGCACTCAATATCATACTTAAAAGCAGCACTATCCCCCAAATCTCCAGTACAAATTTTTATTACCCTAAAAGGAAGTTTTAAGGCAGTTACTAATTCTTTTTCTATTTGAAGTAATTTTTGATGTTCTTTTCTTGCATTTTCAGGTAAAGCAAAAACAAACATTTCCATTTTATCAAACTGGTGAACCCGCAAAATTCCTTTAACATCTTTACCATAAGATCCTGCCTCTCTTCTAAAACAACTGGAAAAACCAGCATAACGCATTGGCAAATCCTTTTTATCTAATATTTCTTTTTTATGCATGGGACCAATTGATTGCTCAGCCGTCCCAGTTAAAAATAAATTATCTCTTTTGGTTTGATATATTTCATCCTCTCCTCTTTCTAAATAACCCATAGAAGCCATTGAGTCTTTTTTAATCATAGCCGGTGATACAATAGGAGAAAAACCATATTGACTTAAAAACTCAAAACCATAACTTACTAAAGCAAATTCTAAAATGGCAGCTTCATTTTTCAAATAACCAAAGCCAGTACCAGAAACTTTAGCTGCTCTTTTAATATCAATGATATTTAAAGATTCTCCCAATTCAATGTGATCTTTGGGCTTAAAATCAAAATCTGGCTTTTGACCATGCTTTTCAATAACCTCATTTTCTGATTCATCTTTACCAATCTTAACGTCACTAAGAGCAGGATTTGGCACCCTTTTTAATAAATTATAAAAATCTTTTTCTATTTTATCTAAATCTTCTTGCTTTTGATCAATTTTTAAAGATAAGTCCCGGGCTTTCTTAATACTATCTTTTTTTTCTTTATTTTTTAAACATGGAATACTTTGAGATATTTTATTTTGCTTAGCTTCTATTTTTTGCTTTTCTTGTATAATTTCTCTTCTTTTTTTATCTAATTCAAGCAATTTATCTATATCAACATTTGCCCCTTTGGCCTTAATAGCCTTTTTTATTTGTTTGGGATTTTTCCTAATTAAATTAATATCAACCATAATTTTTTAATTAATCCTTACCCCGCATAGTTGGGAAAAGAATAACTTCTTTAATATTTTTTTTATTAGTTAAAATTGCCACTAAACGATCTATACCTATCCCCTCTCCAGCTGTTGGTGGCATACCATATTTTAGAGCCTCAATAAAATCTTTATCAAACATCTGGGCCTCAATATCCCCCTTTTCTCTTAAGTCTTGTTGTTTTTGAAACCTTTGTTCTTGGTCAAGAGGATCATTTAATTCTGAAAAAGCATTACAAAGCTCAGTACCAGCAACCAAAAGTTGGAATCTTTCTGTATATCTTGGATCAGATTTTTTCTTTTTAGCTAAAGGAGAAAGTTCAAGAGGATGATCTTTAATAAAAACTGGGCCTAAAATATTGGGTCTAACCTTTTCCTTAAAAATCTCATCTATAATTTTATCAACCCCCCAGCCTTTTTCTATTTTTAATCCAAGATCTTTTGCTTTTTCTCTTAAATCTTTCTCGGTTCTAGTTTTGTCTAGATCAATTTTAGTATATTCTTTAATTATATCTTTGTAACTTACTCTTTCATAATTACCAGAAAAATCAATAATTTTACCCTGATAATTAACTTTAAGATCATCTTGAATAGAACCTATAACCTCCTTTAAAAGATTTTCTGTTAAATCCATTAAGTCATTATAGTTTTTATAAGCCATATAAAATTCCACCTGGGTAAATTCAGGATTATGCTCACGATCAATCCCCTCATTTCTAAAACATTTTGCCACTTCATAAACCCTATCAAAGCCACCAATAATTAAACGCTTAAGATAAAGCTCTGGGGCAATTCTTAAATAAAGATCAATATCTAAGGCATTGTGATGAGTAACAAATGGCTTAGCCGTTGCCCCACCAGGCATATTTTGCAAAATAGGTGTTTCTACCTCTAAAAAATCTTTTTTATTTAAAAAGCGCCTTATTTCAGTAATAATACGGCTTCTTTTTTCAAATATTTCTCTAGTTTCTTGATTGGCTAATAAGTCTAAATATCTTTTTCTAAATCTTTTTTCAACATCTTCTAAACCATGCCATTTTTCTGGTAAAGATGAGAGTGACTTTGCTAATATTTGCCATTTTTTTACTTTAAGGGTTTTTTCTCCTCTTCTGGTTTTAAAAAGCTCCCCCTGGACTTCTAAAAAATCACCCCTATCAATATCCTCTAAAAAAAGATTATAAGATTTTTCCCCTAATTCTCCTTCTTGAAAGCAAATTTGTAACTCTCCAGTACCATCTTTTAAATCAGCAAAGCTTATCTTTCCATGTTCACGAACTATATTTAATCTTCCAGCTAAGGTAATTTCTTTACCCTCTAATTCACTAAAATTTTCACCAGCTTTTTCTAGGGTATGGCTATAATTAGTATTTGCTGGATAAATATCAATATTTTGATTTTTTAAGTCATTATATTTTTTAAGTCTATCTTGTTGTTCTTTTGACATATTATTTTCTTATCTTTATTGTCACTTAATTATTAATTTTATAATAACATTTAGCAAAAATAAAAACAAGAGACGCTTTGTCTCTTGTTAATATTTATATTAAAATTTACTTAATATCAATAATTGAGAGATTAATCTCCCCTTTTGGAGTTTCAAAGGTGGCAACCTCGCCTACTTTTTTATCCATTAAAGCCTGACCCAAAGGAGACTCATAAGAAACCCTGCCATTACTTGGATCTGACTCTTCAGAACCAACCAGAATATATGTTTTTTGATCACCATTTTTTTCAACTGTTACCTGACAACCAATACCAACCTTATCACCCTCACTTTTTTCAATGGTTTTAGCAGTATTTAATAGATTTCTCAATCTATCTATTTCCTCTTGAACTCTTCTATGCTCTTCTTTAGCAGCAGTGTATTCTGCATTTTCACTTAAATCTCCTTTTTCTTTTGCTTGAGAGATCCTTTCAGCAATTTCAGGAATGCTTTCTTCTAAATTAGATAAATCTTTTTTGATTTTTTTCTCTCCATGCGGAGTTAAATATTTTTCCATATTTTTTCAATTAATTTAAAATTTTATAATAAAAAAAATTAAAAAATGCCTTTGGCATATTTTAATCCCTCCATACTTAAACTAATAATAACACAATTCCCTTAAATTGTCAATTTGGATTGTGGATAACTTAGAATCAATTATTTTTGCTAATTTCTTCCAAAACATCTGAGGGAATGTAAAAAGATTCATTTTCTTTTGTAATGCCAGGGTACCTCCAAGCACTAATTATTTTAATTTTATTTTCTTTTTTTTCATACATCAACCAAATCTCTGTCTCTCTTTTCTTTTTAACTCGCTTCATAAGAGCAATGGTCTTTGGTGCAATGCCTCGTTCCTTTCTGTCATAATTATATAATAACCTTTTTACCTTAGGCTTGGATAATCTATAATAATGCATCTTAAATATAGCATGTTTTGTCCAAATAATTTCTTGAAAAGGCATTAATAATTACTTTTTTAGTTTTTTTCTTAAAAAAGCAGGTATATCTAGCTCATCCTCAAAATTTCCATTTTCCATTAACTCTTCTTTAGTTTCTGGGCTTGCTTCCCCATAAGCCTTAACCTGTTTTTGAGGCCGAACTCTTTTTCGAATAAAATCTGATTTTTGATTTCGTTTATTGGAAAAACTATTTTGAGATTTTTCATCTCCATTTTCAAATCTTTCCTTAAACTCAGTTCCAATTAAAGTAACTCCTATATTTTGACGGTTCTTCTCAATAATAGTGCCAAAAATAATTCTGGCATCGGTTCTTAGCTCTTTATTAATTCGATTAGCTAAATTATCCACCTTAGACATTGGTAAGCTTTCTGGCCCGCTAATAACAAAAATAATATTTTTTGCTTTTTGAGGAACAAGATCTTCTATTAAGGGGTTTTCTAGGGCCTTGGTCCCAGCCTGTTTAGCCGGAGCCTGTAAATCAACCTTGCCGCTACCTAAAAATATTGGCCCAGCTCCTTTTAAAATACTAGCAATATCAGATAAATTAATATTTATTATGCCAGTTTTGTTTAAAATATTAGTAAAAAGACTAATTCCATCCCTTACTGCTTCATCAACCACATCAAAGGCCTTGTTAATAGAAGTTTGACGATCAACTATTTGCATTATACGACTATTAGACATTAAAACAAAAGCATCCAACTTATTTTTAAAATTATCAATAGCTTGATTGGCTATTCTTAGTCGCTCCCTTCCCTCAAAATTAAAAGGTTTTGTTAAAACTCCTACAGTTAAGGCATTGGATTTTTTACAAATATCTGCCACTACCGGACCGATTCCGCTTCCAGTCACCCCACCTAAGCCAACAGCAATAAAGATTATACCCGCCTTGTTGGCTATTTTTTTTAAGTCATCTTTATTTTTTAAAATATTTTCCTTGTCTTTATCTAAATGCAAACTGGCATCAGCTCCTTTTGTAATATTTTTTTCAATTTGAATTTTCTTAACTCCATCTAAATCAAGAGAATCAAGCGCCTGTTCATCAGTATCTACTACAATATAATCTACCTGGCTAATATTTTTTTGAAGCATTCTTTTAACCACAGAAATGCCAGCTCCCCCTACTCCTATAATTTTAATTTTAGAAGCATTTAAAGACTTATCAGATTTTAATTTATTTTTTGTCATAAGGGGAGAAACTTTTTTATAATTTTATTAGCCTTATTCTTTATTTTTTTAAAATCTAAACTGGGAGGATCTAAACTGTCCTTACCCTTGCCCCACAAAACTAAGCCAGTTGCTGTAGCATAGCTAGAATCAAAAGCTTTTTTAATGCCACTTTCAAAACCACCTGGCTCGCCAACACAAGCAGGCATTTTAAACTCTTCCTTAGCAGTCTCAACCAAACCATCTAATTTAGAACCGGCTCCGGTTAAAACTATTCCAGCTGGTAACTTTTCCTTTCTACCAACATTGTCTAGAGTTTCATTAACCATAGAAAAAATTTCTTCAGCTCGAGCCCTAATAATATTAGCTACTTTTTTACGAGAAACAACCTCGGTTTCATCTTTATCTAATTCATTTAAATCAATAGTTTCACTAGTCTTTACGCTTGAGGGCAAGCTAGTACCATAATTAATCTTTACTGCTTCTGCTAAATCAATATTTGCCCTAAGACCAATGGCAATATCATTTGTAATATGACGAGAACCAATTGGTAAAACCTTGGCCGTTAAAATATCGCCTTCTTCATAAATAGCTACGCTAGTAGTAGCTGAACCAAGATTCACTATAGCTACGCCTAACTCTTTTTGTCTTTTGGTTAAAACTGAATGGGCAGTAGCAATAACAGTGAAAACATGTCTATCTATTTCAACCCCGATTCTATGAAAAACTTTATTTAAATTTCTAATTTGATTGGAAAGTCCTAAAATTATTTGAGTATCAACCTCTAACCTTACCCCAGTCATTCCAATAGGATTTAAAATACCTGGTTGATTATCTACTGAATAACTACGCGGTAAAACATGTAAAATCTTATAATTAGAAGGCTTGGCAACGGTTTCAGCTGCTTTTAAAACCCGCTTTATATCTTCAGTTTTAATTTCACCATCTGTTTTTGATACAGAAACCACTCCATGACTTTCTTGGGAAATTATATGATCACCAGAAATACCAACAAAGGCATGCTCGATTGGCTGACCTATTACTTTTTCTGCTCTTTCTAAACAAGCAGATATTGAAGAAACAGTGTCTTCAATATTTACTATAACTCCTTTATTTATGCCATCAGAAGGTCCTTCTGAAAGTCCTTGTATTTGAAGCTCGCCCTCAGGAGTTATGCTACCAACAGCTATTCTAATAGTATCTGAGCCAAGATCAATTCCTGTAATGATATCTGTATTTTTCATAATTAATTAAAATTTAAATTAGATAAAATTTGTTTTTCTTTTTGTTTCATTTTTTTAGCTTGTTTTTTTTCTTTATGATCAAAGCCAAAAACATGTAAAAGACTATGAACCAAAAGCAAAGCTATTTCTTGCTTTAAAGACTTTTCTTTTCTTTTTGCTTGTTTTTGAGCAACCTTAAAACAAATAATAATTTCAGCTGGGTCTTCAAAGGATAAAACGTCAGTTACTTTATTTTTATTTCTATAAATACTATTAATTTCTTTTATTTTTTCTGGAGCTAGAAAAACAACAGAAAGTTCATTTATGTCTTTTAAGTCTGGCTGAATGTTTTTTAAATAATGATAAGCCTTATTTAAAACTTCCTTAATAAAGCTAACTTCAAATTTATAATCAAAAATATTAACCAAAACTTTCATTATTTAATCAATTTTTTTTATTTCAATAGCATCTGTGGGGCAACTCTCAGCAGCCATTTGACTACATTTAGTATCTTCAATAACTTCTTTTATGGCCTTGGCTTTACCGTTTTCCATTTTAAAATTACCAGGGCAAACTGCTTCACAACTTCCACAACCTATACAAGCTTCTTTATTAATAATAACCTTAAATTTAGACATATAATTTTATTTATTATCTTTATCTTTTTCTTTATCAAATGCTTTTTTAACTTCTTTAATCTCTTTATTTATTTCTTTTTTAGTTTTGCCAGCCTTTTTTGCAGTTTCTTCTGCTTTTTCTTTAAGTTCTTGTTTTATATTTTCAACTCTTTTTTGCAGTTCTTGTCTATTTTTTTCGCCTGTATCTTCATTAAAAAACTTATTAGCCAAACTTCCTAAAATAGCTCCAAAAAAACTACCTTTTAAAAAATCTTTTAAACTCATAAATTTATTATTAAAATTTATTAAATATTAGTCGCCTTTATTTTCTTTCCAACCACCTAAAAGATGGAGATGGATATGATCAATTATTTGGCCGCCGCCCTTACCGCAGTTAAAAATTAATTTATATCCCTTTTTATCCAAGCCCTTTTCTTTGGCAATTAATTTTCCCCTCCAAATAAGATCTGCCATAAGCGGGGCATCCTCTTTTTTTAAACTAATAATAGAAGCAATATGTTTTTTAGGGACTATTAAAATATGAATAGGAGCACTGGGATTAATGTCCTTAAAGGCAATTATTTTCTCATCTTCATAAACTATATCTGCTTTTTGTTCTTTATTTATGATTTTACAAAATATGCAATCACTCATAAATTATTATTTTTTATTTAAAGACGGATAAAAATATTTTTTATTTTTTTTCTTTTTTTCTTTATCCCATTGATCTAAAATATGAATTGCTTCAGTTGCAACCAGACCCATTTTTTTCTCACCTATTTTTTTAAATTCATTAGTAATTAAATTATCAAAAACAACACAAATAGAACCAGCCCTTAAACCATAAAGCCCAGCCAATGTTAAAAGGGCTGCTGATTCCATTTCAATATTTAAAACACCAGCTTTTTCAAAATCTTCTAAAACATTACTGTTATAAGATTGATTATAACCTTTAAAGCCTGGTCTCCCTTCTCCAATATAAAAAGAATCAGTTGAAGCCGTAGTTCCTACGTGATAATTAACATTTAATTTTTCACAAGCTTCTATTAAAGCAAGAACAACTTCATAATGAGCAAAAGCAGGATAAATTTCTTTTACGTAATTTTTGGAAAGCCCCTCATCTCTTACTCCAGCCATGGTAATAATCATATCTCCAGGTTTAATCCCCTTTTGCAGGGCGCCAGTAGAACCAGCCCTTAAAAAGGTGTCTACCCCAATTCGAGCTGCTTCTTCAACAACTATCCCAATTGAGGGCGAACCAATACCGGTAGAAGTACAAGATAGTTTTGTTTTTTTATATTCCCCAGTATCAGAAATAAATTCTCTATTTTTAGCTATTCTTTTGCTTTTATCCCAATTACTGCTAATTTTTTCTACTCTTTCAGGATCGCCAGGTAATATTAGATACTTGGCTAAATCCCCCTTTTCACAGGCAATATGATATTTTTTACCTTGTTTATTAACCGGGTGTTTAGCTGTTTTTTTGGCCATAAATTTTTATTTAACAAGAATACCGTTTTTAAATGACTTAATTAAATTAACTTTTATAATTTTATTATAAAGATTTTTTTTAGTTTTTAAAAAAACATTTATATAGTTTTTTGTTTTTCCAAGCCAATACTCCCCAGAACGTTCTTCAAACAAAATATTAGCTTTTCCTTTATTTTTAATATACTTTTTTATTTCATTTTCAGCAATTTCTTGTCCTAATTTTCTCAGCTCCTTAGATCTTTTCTTTTTATTAAAAGGAGAAACTTTGTTTTTTAGCTGGATTGCCTTAGTGTTTGGTCGAGGAGAATATTTAAAAACATGTAAATTAATAAAGCCAGCCCATTTTACAAAATCATAAGTTTGATAAAAATCAGATTTTGTTTCTCCGGGAAATCCCACAATAATATCAGTCCCAATACTAATTTGATTATTTTTTAATCGCTTAATTACTTTTTTAACCTCTTTTAAAGTATATTCCCTCTTCATTAACTTTAATAGTTTATCACAACCTGATTGAATTGACAAATGGATATAAGGACAAATACGCTTTTCTTTGGCTATAAAATTTATAAATTCATTATTTAAAAAAGTGGGCCAAAGCGAAGATATTCTGATTCTTGAAATATTGGTATTTTTAACAATATATTTTAATAAACTTAATAAATTTTTATTTTTAAAACTATAAAGACTAATATTAACTCCCACTAAATTAACTTCTTTAAAGCCTTTTTCTACTAAAGCATTTATTTCCCTAACAATTTTTTTAGGGTCTTTGCTAATAATCTCGTGTCTAAGATAAGGTATTATACAATATGAACAAAAATTGTTACAGCCATCTTGTATTTTGACCATGGCCCGATTCTTTTCTGCTTTTAAGGGAGGGTCAGTTAGCAAAGAATCTTTCTTTTTAATGTGAAAAATATTTAAAACTCTTTTTACTAAATCATCTTTTATAGTGTTTGGAAACCATTTATCAACCAAAGATTTTAACTTTTTATTATTTTTTAAGTTACTAGTAAAACATCCAGTTACTATTAAATAAACTCCCTTATAATTACGACCTATATTATATATTTCTTGTCGTAATTTCCTTTCCGCTCTTTTGGTAACACTACAAGCATTAATAATATAAAGATCAGGCTTTTCTTTTAAATCTACAACAGAAACGCCGTTTTTTAGAAAATCTATTTTAAATTTATTAGTTTCTGCTTGATTTAATTTACAACCAAAAGTCTTAAAAGCTACCTTCATAGTTTCTTATCTAATTCTTTCATTAATTTAGCTTGATCTACTGTTTCTTGGTTACCCGTTTCCATATTCCTTATAATAATTGTTTCATCTTTAGTTTCCTTTTCTCCCAATATTAAAGTTAAATCAACCCCTATTTTTTTGGCTTCTTGTAATTGTTCTTTTAAGCCTCTTTTAGCAAAATTTTTAGCTGGTAAATTACCCTTTTCTCTTAGTTCTTTAAATAAACTTAAAGCTCTTTGAGCAGCCTTTTGCCCAACTTGAGCTAAAAATATTTTAGGAGAACGAGGTCCATAGGTTCTTATATGATATTTTTTAGCATACTTAACCAAACTACCAATATTAATACTCCAGCCTGTTGCTGGTACTTCTTCTTCAGAACCTAAGTCTTCTAATAAATTATTGTGTCTTCCCCCTCTACCCAATACTATTTTTTCACCTTCATCATTATTTAAACAAAACTCAAAAACTGTTTGCATATTGTAATTAGCTCCTTCAACCAATAAGGGATCTACTCTATAACTTACATCTATCTCATCTAGGGCCTCTAAAACTCCTATAAAATGCTTTTTACAATCATCACATAAATTATCTACTAGTTGAGGCGCATCTTTAACTATTTCTTGGCAATCTTCATGCTCACAATGAAACAAATTCAAGGGATTGGTAGCAAGATCCTTTTTACACGTTTTGCAAAGCCAACGCTTTTTAGGCTCAAAATAAGCTTTTAATTTTTTCATATATCTACGCCTGCCCCTACGACATCCTAAATTACTAATCTGAATGCAAACATCAAATTTTAAACTATCAAATATATTATAAGCTAATGATATTAGCTCAGCATCTATTATTGGTTGATCTGAGCCGATAACCTCTAAACCCACCTCATAAAATTCATTTAAATCTTTGGTATTGCTGAAATTAAATGCCGGGCCTAGATAATAAAACTTTTTTGTTTCCTGTATTTCTTGGCTTAAATAACTTCGAGCTATACCCAAGGTAATATCAGGCCTTAAAGCCTTTCCCTTACCAACAGAAACTACATTACAATCAAGACAACGAGAAAAAAGAGTCTTATTTTCAACTATAGGGGTCCTAATTCTTTCAAAACCATAATCCTCTACTAAGCCAAATATTTTTTTAAGAAAATAATGCCAATATTCATTATCTTCTCCAAAAATATCATGACAACCAGATAACTTCTTTATCTTAGGTTTGGGCTGATCTTCTTCTTTTTTAGGTGGCCTACCTCTTTTACTTTTTTCTTTTACAATCTTTTTCTTTTTTGTTGCCTTTTTACTAGATTTAGTTTTAGTTTTTTTTGTCTTTTTTTTAGCCATATATTTCAAAAATTAAACTTAATTTAAATTTTCAGTTTCTTTTATAAAACCAGCCTCTTTTAAGGGCCATCCCCTAACCCAAGCCCGGCCTATAATATTTTTTTCTTTTACTGGGCCAAAAATCCTAGAATCTAAACTCATATTACGATTATCTCCTAATAAATAATATTCTCCTGGTTTTAATCTTACATCAACACTGCCTCGAGTTTTATCGCCAGCATTTAAATACGACTCACTTAAAACTTTACCCTCAGGATATTTATTATTAAAAACTTCTATTTTATTATTTTCTATAACAACCCTTTCTCCAGGCAAACCAATCACTCGTTTAATTAAAAAATTATTAGAATTTTTAGGAGATATAAATATAGCCACATCTCCTCTTCCTGGCTTTCCTATGTTATAAGAAAGTTTATCAATAATTAAATAATCCTTATTATAAAAACTCGGTTCCATTGAGGCTCCAACTACATAAAAGGGTTGAAAGATAAATTTATGTATAGGCCAAACTATTAAAAAAGCTATTATAATTAATTTTATAATATCAAGAATAAAAAGCAAAAAAGGAGGCATACTTTTTTTGCCTTTTTTAAGATTAAGCTTTTCAGCTATATTAATTTGTTTATTTTTTTTAAGAAAATTAAGACTCATCGTCTTTTTTGTTTAAAGCAATTTTTCGTGCTAATTTAGTAACTTTACTTTCTAAAGATCTTATATGTACAGTTAAATAAAATATAAAATAAAATAAAAGAAGAAGGGCAAAATAAATAGCAACATCTACTCCCCTTCCTATCCCTAAATTACGAGCTAAAAAATTAATAATTTCCGGGAAAATAATTACCCCAATAACTATTAGCCAAAATAAAAGCCATTTAAAGAAATAGATTAATCTAATTTCCTGATGCTTAAGACGTAAAATTAGGCGACTAATAATAACTAATATAAAAAATATTAAAAGTGCTTGAAATAAGATCATATAATTTTATTTAAAATTAATCGAGCTAATGTTTTTAATCCTGTTACAAAGCCCTGACTAGTTTTTCCCTTAGAAAGAGAGTATTTAGTGTAAATGGGCTCAATAGTTACTTCTTTAAATACTAAGTTATGTTTTTTTACCTCTTTAAAAAATTCTGAGGAAACCTCCATTTCTTGACTATTTAAATTAATTTTACAAAGAGCATCTTTAGAAAAGGCCCGTAATCCAGATTGACTATCTGAAGACCAAACTCCATATAAAAGATAAGTTATTAAATTGGCTCCAAGATTATAAAAATATCGCAAGGCTGGCATTTTTTTTGACTTATGTTTCATTCTTGACCCAACCACAAATTGAGCTCCGTTTTTAATTTCTTGAACCAATTTAGGAACCTCTTCAGGATTATGCTGACCATCAGCATCTAAAGTTACAACAATATCAGCCCCTATTTTAAGAGCCGCTTCAAAACCTGTTATAAGAGCGGCGCCTAAGCCCAAATTTACCTCGTGTTTAAAAACCTTAGCCCCATTTTTTTTAGCTATTAAGGAGGTTTTATCTTTGGAGCCATCATCTATAACAACTATCTCATCAGCAAAGGGCTGACACCTGTTTATAACCTTTTGAATTGTTTTTTCTTCATTAAAGGCTGGTATTAAAATTATAGTCTTCATATCAAAGTTTATTTATTCGTCGTATTGATTTGTCATAGGATCCAAAAGAGTTCGATGGGCTTTTAAATATTCTATTAAGCTTGTTAGCCCCTTTTCTAAATCCGTTATTGGAAACCAGTCTAGAGTCTCTTTAGCTAAATTAATATCTGGTATACCTAGTGGCCTCATAAAGGGCAAAGGCTCTCTAAATTCAATGCTAGACTTAGATCCTGTCATTTCTATAATTTTTTTTGCTAAAGCAGCTAAATTATATACCTTATCACTGCCTATATTAACTGGACCAGGTTCTTCTGATCGCATTAACTTAACTATCCCGTCAATAACATCGCTAATATAACAAATAGAAGTAGAGAAATTCTTGTCACCATAAATTATTAAGGGTTTATTTGTTAAGGCCTGAATTCCAAAATCAGGAATCATTTGACCATCAAACAAAGGTTGCTTAGGACCATAGGTTCTAAAAATTCTAGCTATTTTAGCATCCAAATCCCTAAACTGTTGTTTGTAGGTTGCCACAGCAGTTTCAGCAAATCTTTTACCTTCATCAAAGCAAGACTGATTAGCTACAGTATTAACACTGCCAGGGTCTGATTCTTTAAAGGGATGCTCTGCTCTGGGCCCATAAATTACAAAAGATGACGCTAAAAGAAATTTAGCGCCATAATGCTTAGCCAATTCAAGCATATTAATAGTACCTAAGGAGTTAGTATAAAGAGTTTGTAATTTTAAATCATCAAAGTTTTTTACAGAAGTAGGCAAAGCTAAATGATAAACTTTTTGAATCCCATATATATCCAGTTTTAAGTCTTTTAATTCTGGAAAATCACTAAAATCAAACTTTTTAGTAATATCTTGCTTAATAAACTTAAAGTTTGGTTTTTGTAAAAGTGTTTTTATATTTCTAACATCTCTTCCCCCCTCCAAAGAATCCATGCAAATAACTTTTTTGCCATCTTGTAATAATCTTTGACAAAGATGCGAGCCTATAAAACCAGCCCCTCCAGTTACCAAGACATTTTCTTGGTCTGGTTTATAATACTTTTTATCTTTTTTTCTTTTAAATATAGAAAAAAGATTACCAAGCTTCATAATAAATAAGTTAATACTTAATTATATATTCCTAACTATTTTTTATTAATCATTGTAAGCCCTACCTTTCCTTTATCCTTTTTAATAACCTTAACTGCAACTAAATCACCTTCTTTAACCACATCGCTGGGATGCTTAACATGACCCTTGGCCATTTCACTAATA
The DNA here is from genome assembly GCA_035269445.1 of Patescibacteria group bacterium. Taxonomy (GTDB): domain Bacteria; phylum Patescibacteriota; class Patescibacteriia; order UBA2591; family UBA6264; genus DATFJC01. Next base: position 9,360 of record DATFJC010000017.1, on the reverse strand, counting down.
TGAACTAAGCCATCTTTACTAGGAGTCAGTTCTACAAAAGCACCAAAGTCAGTAATACCTACAACCTTGCCCTTAAACTTATCCCCAATTTCTACTTCTCTTACAATGCTTTTAACTCTTTTCTCAGCTTTTTTTAGGGCCTCTTTATCAGAAGAACTAATATAAACCGTTCCGTCATCATTAATATTAATTTCTACTCCAAATTCATCAATAATACTATTTATAACCTTACCACCAGGACCAATAACTTCACCTATTTTTTTAGGTGAAATTTCAAAAACTGTAATTTTTGGGGCATTGGGAGCTAATTCTTTTCTTGGCTCTGAAATAACACTTTTCATATCTTTTAAGATTTTAGCTCGAGCTTTTTGAGAAGCAACAAAAGTCTTTTCTACTACCTCAAATGGAAGTCCCATGGTTTTTGTATCTAATTGTACAGCAGTTACTTTATCTAAAGTACCAATGATCTTAAAATCCATGCCACCAGGACCATCTTCTAAGTCCTGCATATCAGTAATTAATTTATATCTTTTAAAACCATCTCCATTTTTACTTTCTTCAGAAGCAATACCCATAGCAATACCAGCTACTGGCTCTGAAATAGGAATTCCAGCATCCATGGCAGCTAAAATTGAAGCACAAGCTGAGGCCATTGAGCTTGAGCCATTTGATGACATTACTTCGGATACAATTCTTATAGTATGAGGAAATTCTTCAGTTTTAGGTAACACTGGCTCAATTCCCCTTTCTACTAAAGCACCGTGGCCTATTTCCCTTCTAGAAGCTGAACGTAAAAATCCTGTTTCTCCTACTGAATAAGGCGGAAAATTATAATGATGTAAAAATCGTATTTTACCAGATTTTTCCATAGTATCAAGATACTTTTTTTCATCTGTGCCCCCTAAGGTAACAATGGAAAGGACTTGAGTTTCTCCTCTAGAAAAAAGACCAGAACCATGAACCTCGGGAATAATTTTTACTTCAGACGTTAATGATCTAACCTCATCCAAGTCTCTACCATCAATACGTTGATCTTTGTCTAATATTGCTTTAGAAACTTCTTTGCAAACCAATTCATAAACATAACCAAGTGCTTTTTCTCTTTTATCTCTACCAATATTATCTTCAATTAACTTATCTTCTAAGTCTTGTTTGATTTTTTGAGAAGCTTCGCTTCTTTCTGCTTTTGTTTTTAAGGGATGATCAAAAAGATATTCTGAAGCTTTTTCTTGAACAAAGTTTTTAGTTATTTCCTTTAATTCTTCGCTTGTTATAGATTTTTTATCATCACTTTTATCTTTGGTAAAGTCAATTTTATCCTTGCCAATCTTTTTTTGTATTTTCTCAATAAATGTTCTAATTTCTTTAGAATATTCCATTCCAAACTTAATAGATTCAACAACCTCATTTCCAGGGATTTTTTCTGCATCCCCTTCTGTCATTATAAGACGATCATTTCTACTACAAACCAAGATATCAAGATCACTTTCTTCTCTTTGCTTATAGGTTGGATTTATAACCCATTCCTTTTTATTTTTTTCTTTAGAAAATAATCTTCCTACTCTAGCTCCAGCAATGGGACCATTCCAAGGAATGTCTGATATTGTTAATGCAATAGAAGCACCCCAAAGGGCTACAACATCGGCATCATTTTTTTGATCTACTGAAAGAGGTGTAAGTATAACTTGGACCTCTCTTCTCATATTTTCATCAAATAAAGGCCTTATAGCGCGATCAATAAGACGAGCTGAAAGAACAGCCTCTTTAGGAGGTCTAGTTTCTCTTTTAATAAATCTAGAGCCTTTTATTTTTCCGGCTGCATAATACTTTTCTTCAAAATCAACCATTAAAGGAAAATAATCTAGGTCTTTTTTACCACCCATTGTTGCGGTAGCCAAAACTGTAGTATTTCCATATTGAATTATGCAATTACCATTTGCGTTTTGGGCAATTTTATCAACCGTTACGGTTAATTTTTTGCCACCTGTTTCTGTACTAAATGTTTTCATATTTTAATTTTTTTTGTTTAATATTTATTATTTCTTGTTATTTTTACCTTTTTTAATTAAAAACTTTTTTTTCTTTTTACCAAGATTAACAAAGTCATCCACAGCATTAATTAATTTGGAAGAAGTAGTTTTTTTAAAGCCCATAAGTTCAATCCTACAACCTTTGTTTTCCCTTAAGTAATAAACCGCAGGTATAAAATCTCCGTCTCCGGTTACTAAAATTACTACATCTAGACTATTGGCAAGTTTTATGGCATCAATTGCCATTCCAACATCCCAATCAGCCTTTTTCATACCTCCGGGGAAAATTTGTAAGTCTTTAACTTTTAATTCAAAACCTTGTTTTGAAATCACGTCAAAAAAATGTTGTTCTTCTGGCGTGTCAGATCGTATCACATATGCAATAGCCCTGATAAGTTGCCTATTGCCAACTGCTTCAGTTAATACAGCTCCAAAATTTACATTGGAGTGATAAAGGTTATTTGCAGAATGATACATGTTTTGAACATCTATAAAAACCCCCACTCTTTGATTTTTAAGTTTCATATAAATTTATTTTTTACCTTTTTTCTTAATTTGTGAAAGCATTTTCTCATAAAGTTCAGGATTTTTAACCCGTAAATATTTTAAAAGCTTTCGGCGCTTATTAATTTTCTTAATCAAACCCCTGCGTGAGGAATGATCATGAATATTTGTTGTCAAATGATTAGCAAGCTGTTTAATTTCTTTATTTAAAGACAAAATTTGGGCCTTGGTAGAACCAGTGTCCTTTTTTTCTTGTGTTTCTTCATTTTCTTGTTTTTCTTCCTTTTTGTCTTTTTCCTCCTTTTTTTCTTGTTTTTTTAGTTTTTTAGCCATAATTTTTTTAATTTTTATTATTTAATTTCTTTAAAGAATTATAACATAACCTACATATTATAACAACCCCCAATTATTTAAGGCTTTAAATTAAAATTGTCTATTAAATTATATTAAAAAGCCATATATTGACTAATGTCAAATTTCCTTTTATAATTATAAATAATTATGCCAATGGAAATAAAAAATTATATAAATGATTTTTTAGAATATTTAGAACTTGAAAAAGGTTGTAGTCAGCTAACTATTAGAAACTACAGCTTTTATTTAAATCGTTTTTTAGAATTTACAGGTATTGAAAAAATAAAAGATATAAATTACGATTTAACAAGAAAATTCAGGCTTTGGCTTTCAAGAAAGAAAAATAAAGCAGGAGATAGCATTTCTTCAAAAACACAAAATTATCATTTAATTGCCTTAAGGGTTTTTTTAAAATATTTAGCTAAAAGAGACATTAAAACCCTTTCTCCGGCAAAAATAGAACTTGCTAAAACCGAAGATAGACATATTAATTTTTTAGAAGGAAAAGAGCTAAAAAGATTACTCCAAGCTCCTTTAAAAGCAGATCAAAAAGAAATTATTACATTAAGAGATAAATCTATATTAGAGCTTTTATTCTCAACCGGTCTTCGTGTTTCTGAAGCCTGCAACCTTAAAAAAGAAGATATAAATCTAGATAAAAATGAATTTGCTGTAAAGGGTAAGGGTAAAAGATGGCGAGTGGTTTTTTTATCAAGCAAAGCAAAAGAGTGGTTAAAAAAATATTTAAAAAAACGTAAAGATTTAGACCCTTGTCTTTTTGTAAGACATGACGGAGCTCGAAAAAAGAATAATGATATTGGTATTAGTCCCCGCTCTGTACAAAGATTAGTCAAGAAATATGCTAAAATTGCTGGTCTTACTAAATCAGTTAGTCCTCATACTCTAAGACATTCTTATGGTACTGACCTTTTAATGGGTGGCGCAGATATAAGATCTGTCCAAGAACTTTTAGGCCATAAAGACATAACCACAACTCAAATTTATACTCACATAACAGACAAAAGACTTAAAGAGGTTTACGACTCTTTTCACGATAAATCTAGAAAAAACAATAAGGAAAAAGACAAAGAATAAAACATGCCCCCATAGTTCAACGGATAGAACGAGGGATTTCTAATCCCTAAATGTAGGTTCGATTCCTACTGGGGGTACTTTTTTTATAAAAAAAGGGCCATTAAACAAGGCCCTTTTTAATTATATTAAGTTTATTTGAAGTTTAAAAAATAGGTTGTCCTTCATAATAATGATCAAGCTCTCTAGGCTTTACTTCAACAACCTGAGAAAAGTTAAAACCCATAGCTTTAAGAATCTCAGGAGTAGTTATCCATCTTTTAGTATCTCCGCTAATATAATAAACCCTATCACCACCTTGAGCCCTTAAAAGTTTTGCTTCAGGCAAGGCATTTACTATACCTTCGCTCATAGCAACAATCTCTCCAAAAGATCCATAAAGATGTAAAACATCTGGGCTTAAAATATGACGCTTAAACCCCTGTTCTACCATATAAACTTTTGATTCATTTGGCTTTTTAACAAACTTTAAAAGCGGAGAAGTTAAATAATTAGAAACATGAACCTGGTCCCAACTACCACCAACTGAACTAAAAATAGATGGCGTTCTTAGCCAAAACCTTTTACCAGCAATCTCCATATAAACTTTTGTGTCATTATTTTTACGCAAAAAAGATCCAGCTGAAAAATAAAAATTATTATTATTATTAGCGCTTCCTTCGTTTTCACTGGTAAAGTCTCTTAAATAAACAGGATCTTCAGCTAAGGTGGAATTACCATAAGGGTTTTGATATATACAATACTGATAAGGTCCGCATTCTACTCCCAGCTTTGTACCATGCCAAGGATCCTCAACCCAAGCCGTAGAGGGATCTGTTTGTTCAAGGCTTGTCCATAAAAGATAATAAGATCCTACCCCATTAGAAAGGTAACCATATTTATATTCATTAGATACCCCTCTGGGTTGCTCATCAAAGCTCCTAATATAATCATTGTCCCTGTGCCTAGAAGCTGAATCTAAAATACTTCTTAATATTCTCCATTGTTCAGTCTTATTATCTTTAGATATTGTCACTATAGGATAATGACCAAAGTCATTATAATAATCATCTAAAATTTCTTTGGTTTTAGTAAGCTCCCTCATTCTAGAAAAATCTCTACGTTCTTTGCCCCTTTCTGACTGGTCTTGTAATTCAGCAGTTATATTAATGCTATTTAGCAAAGGAGTAATACTTGTATTAGAAGTACTTAAAAATATTTTAAATTTTACTTCTTCAAATAAGTTATCAGGTCTTATCTTGTCCCCCCAAGTAAGGCGATTTTCTATATACTGATCACCATAAACTATATAACATCGTATATTTGTCCCAGCTGGCAAAATACTATCTGCTGTAACAATAATAGATTTAATGTCTTCGCGAAAATCTATAGTATCAGTCCAAACTACAGCAGAACTATTATAGCCATTGTTGTTACTAGAAAGCTTAACTACACCATCTTCAATACTAGCCGTAGTTCTGTCTTCATCTACATCATGCCCACTAAAATCAATATTTTCTGTTTCTGTATAAACTGGTGCACTAACTGCAAACAAAGGCCCTTTAGCGCCTAGTAAAAAAACTAGTAAAGTAATAATTGTGATTAATATATTTGTTTGCTTTTTCATAAAAAATATTTTATTTTTAATATAATTTCAATACTAATTTAAGCATAAATTTGACTTTTTGTCAATCCCCCTTAGCAGTTTAAACGCCTAACAAAAGGAAAAGATAAAAATTAAAAAAAGATCAAAAAGATAGCCTCTTTATTGTTTTCTTAATTTATTTTTAGCTAAACCTTAATATTTAATCTCTTTTTTAAATATTTAATTTTTAAAGACTAATTTTTTGTAAAAAAAAATAGCAGGGGCGGGAATTGAACCCGCGACTGGTGGCTTATGAGTCCACTGCTCTACCACTGAGCTACCCTGCCAACAATTATAAATAAAAATGGTAGCGGGGGTAGGATTCGAACCTACAACCTCAAGGTTATGGGCCTTGCGAGCTGCCATTGCTCTACCCCGCGTTAAGACTTATTAATACTATAAAAAAAATACTATAAAAAGTCAAGTCTTGTTTATTTTTAAAAGGCAATAAGTTTTTTTAATTAATAAACTAGAAAAACCAGCAACCACTATCCCGCTATTACATTATCCTTAGTAAGATGCTACTAATCCCTATTATCTAAAAAAATAATAACCAAAATATCTAAAACAAAATATTGACCAAACAATAATTTAGGGTTTTTATAATTAAATAAGCCATTAATCTCCAATTACCTTAATTACTATTTCTCTTTCCCGAGAACGATTGTCAAAATCACATAAAACAACTTCTTGCCATTGACCTAATTCTAAGCTACCTTGGTTTAAAGATAAGGTTAAACTAGGACCTATTAAAGAGGCTCTTATATGAGAAAAACCATTACCATCTCCCCAGGTCTTATTGTGATTATAATCTTTATCAGCTGGAATAAGTTTTTCAATAAATTCTTTAAAATCTTTAACTAAGTTAGGCTCAAATTCAATAGTAGTAATACCAGCCGTAGAACCAGTTACAAAAACTAATACCAAGCCCTCTTTTATGTCAGAATTAGAAATTACTTTTTTAATTTTTGAGGTTATCTTAATTAAATCACAATAACCTTTAGTTGAAAGTTTTAATTCTTCTTGATAATTCATAAAATTTATTTAAAAAAATGATTCCACCATGATCTTAGATTAGAAAACTTTTTTTTAAGATAAGACTCATTTTCTTTTTTATCCTCTAAGCTTTTTTCAGTTAAAATTATAACCCTTTCTCCTGGTTTTTGTAATCCAAACTGAGTTCTTGCTGCTTTTTCTTTAAAATACTTAGTTTTGGCTATTTTAATTTGAGTCTCTAAATCTAAGTTTTGATCATTAATTTCTTTAATCTTTTCATCATAATAATCTGACTGCTTTTTTAATAATGATCTTTGATTAGCTGCCTTAATTAAAGAAACAAAAATTACAATAAATAAAATTATTAAAAAATAAAAAAGAAACTTTGAATTAAAAAAATTTTTAACAGGATCTTTACTTTTCATAATTTTATCGTTGATTTATAACTCTATAAGCTTTAGGCGGAATAGGAACTTTACCAGATTGCTTCATTTTCTTTTTCCCCTTTTTCTGCTTTTTTAAGAGTTTTTTCTTTCTACTTATATCACCTCCATAAAGACCAGCTGTTACATCTTTTCTAGCAGCAGGAATTCTTTCTGCAGCAATAATATTTCCACCAACAGCAGCTTGAATTTTAACCTCAAACATTTGACGGGGTAAAACCTCTTTTAATTTTTTAGTAATTTTTCTGCCTACTTGATAAGATTCATCTTTATAAACAACAGCTGAAAGAGAGGGTATTTTATCATGAGCCACCAAAACGTCAAGCTTTACAACGTCAGCTTTTCTATAATCTATAAACTCATAAGAATAAGAAGCATAACCCTCTGATACACTTTTTATCTTATCATAAAAACCAGCCAGCAATATAGATAAAGGTATTTCATATGTTATTAAAACTCTTTTAATAAAACTTTGTTCACCCCCGCTAACATACTTCATAGAATTAAAGTTTATTCTTTCTGAACTTGAAATATTAGAAACTGTATCCATAATTCCCCCAATATATTTTTCCGGAGTCATAATTTCTACCCTAACCCATGGTTCTTCAATATAATCAATTTCTTGAACTGAGGGTAGCTTGTCAGGGAAATTAACCTTAACCATTTCCTTATCTTTTTTATAAACCTTATAAACTACACTTGGAGAAGTCATAACAATATCTAGATCATATTCCTTTTCTAGTCTTTCTCTTATAACATCCATATGTAAAAGGCCTAAAAAACCGGTTCTAAAACCAAAGCCCAAGCCTGGAAATCTTTCTGGTTCAAAAACTAAACTAGAATCATTTAATTGAAGACGACTTAAGCCATCTCTTAATTTTTTAGCTTCTGAGCCAGATTTAAGATATATGCCAGCAAAAACCATAGGTTGAGGTTCTTTATAGCCTGGTAAGGGTTTAAGGTCTTGATCTTTTTTTGTAATAGTATCACCTACTCTTACTTTTTTAATATTTTTTTCTCCCGTAACAATATAGCCTATATCTCCTGACATTAATTGTTTTTTAGGTTTAAGTTTTGGATTAAAAATACCAACCTCATTAGCCTCTGAGACGGTTTTATTTCTAATAAGCTTAATCTTGTCTTGTTTTTGTATTTTTCCGCTGAAAACCCTAATATATGCGATTACACCCCTATACTCATCAAAGAAAGAGTCAAATATTAAGGATTTAAAATTATTTTCCTTATCTATTTTAGGACTAGGCACTTTTTCTATAACTTTTTTTAATACTTTTTCTATTCCCTTGCCTTCTTTAGCAGAAATACAAATAATTTCATCTTTTTTTGTATTAGTAATTTCAGATAATTCTTTTTTAACTGAATCAATATCAATTCCCTTAATATCAATTTTATTAATCACAGGTATAATTTCAAGATCTTGTTTTTGAGCTAAGTGAAGATTAGCTATAGTTTGAGCTTGAATACCTTGGCTAGCGTCAACTAAAAGAATAGCTCCTTCTACAGCAGCCAAAGACCTGGAAACTTCATAGGAAAAATCAACATGACCTGGAGTATCAATCAAATTAAGATAATATTTTTCTCCGTCTAAATCATAGCTCATATTTACGGGCTGAAGCTTTATAGTAATGCCTCTTTCTCGCTCCATTTCCATGCCATCTAAATATTGAGACTTCATTTCTTTTTTAGAAACAGTATGAGTAACTTCCAAAAACCTATCAGCCAGGGTTGATTTACCATGATCTACATGTGAGATAATACAAAAATTTCTAATATTTTTATTTTCCATATTATTTAAATAATATCTTTTTTTAGCTTAAATGTCAATTTAAGTAAAATAAAAAGGCGATTTAATCGCCTCAGGCTCACCTTATTACAAGTCGGACCTGTTTACCAAGTGCGACCTGATTTTATTTGTACTATCATTTGAATTGAATATTTATTCTATAAAAAAATGGTGCTGGCTTAGAAATCGGGAATAAACCTTCAAACTAAGAAATCAAGCAACCCGGAGGTTAAATGATCCTGAGAAATAAATCTCACCAGCACCACTTTGTATTATAAACCTTTAAATTGTTTTAGCAAGAGCTAGCCTGTGGATAACTTTAAGGAAGATAAGGGAGGTCTAATCTCCCTAATTCCAATATGTTAACCTTAAGAGTTCACAATGATAACCAAAGGGTGGCGCAAAGGGTGGCGGTCTAACCGCCACCCGGCGGTTAGACCGCCCTAATCACCCTATTTTTTAAGAAAGTTATAGGTTCGGCCCTGTTATATAATAGGTCCGACCTGTAGTTATTAG
>DATFJC010000016.1:0-5714 GCA_035269445.1 Patescibacteria group bacterium | reverse complement strand
ATAAAATCTTATTGACAAAAACGTCTTTTTTTGCTATATTTAATATAATTAAAAGATATTTAAAATTAAAAAAGGAGGTTAAGATGGAAAAGAAAATATATTATCCCCATTTAGTTTATACCCTATTCACCTTAATATTTTATGCTCTTTATTATGGTTTACTATGGTGGGGCTTTAAATGGGGGAGTGTATCTCAGGTTGATTTTACTATTATAGTTGGAATTTTAACAGGCTTGACTATAATAGCTATTTCAAGGAAATGGAAAGCTACCTTCCCTGCGTTGGTCAGTCTTTTGACACTTGCTAGTTTATTTCTGTTTTTAAAGGATTTTCAATATACACACATATTGATTCTGGTTTTTGGATTGTTTTTAGCAAGTATTGTTGTTTATAAGGGCAGGGCAGCTGATTTTTGTGAAGCCTTTCTATTTTCTTTAATGCAGGCTGGATTGATTATAGGGCTTATTGTCCTTGGATCGGTTTTAGTCTGGATCGGGGTTATAATTGGTTTAACAACCTTAGCCCTAGTCGGAATTGAATAAAACAAAAAAGGGAACTTAATAAAAGTTCCCTTTTCTTTTTTTATAATGATATTATAAAAAAAGTATTTTATAAAAAAGTGCCGTGGGAGAGACTCGAACTCTCAACCCAAATAATTGGGACATGGTCCTAAGCCATGCGCGTATACCAATTCCGCCACCACGGCCTATATTTATTATATAATTATTTTTAAAAAAAATCAAGCTAGGAAAATGAATATTTTTTATCAAGGCTTAGTAATATTTTCAAAATTTTATTTATGATTTTTATAAAAAAAGAATGCCGGGAGTGGGACTCGAACCCACACGGGCAAAAGCCCAACGGATTTTAAGTCCGTATCGTCTACCAATTCCGACATCCCGGCATTAAATTACTAAATAAAATTAGTTATTTTAGTTTATATTATATGTTATTGTAACATTAGTTTCAATTTTGTTTTCTCCTGCTTGAATATTAGCAGAAGAACTACTTCCAGCAGCATCTTTTTCTAGTCTAGCGTAATTATCGTATTGGAGCATAGGAGCATAGCCACCTTCATTAAAGCTCTTTATGTTAACTAAAGTAATGCCCAATTGATTAGCAAGTGTTTCTGCTTTTTCTTTGGCTTTATCAATAGCTTGTTTTCTAACTTGTTCTTGATACTCATCTTTATTTTCAACCTCAAAGCTAATATTTCCTACTTGATTGGCCCCATTTGAGGTGGCGGTTTCTATGATAGCGCCTATCTTATCAAGGTCTCTAATTTTAACTTCCAAGGATTGGTTAACCCTATAACCTACAAGTACTCTTTTACCAGAAGGAGGGTAAATTTTTTCATCTCTCCATTCATATCTTGGGTTTAATCTAAAATTAGTAGTTTTTAAGTCTTTTTCTTTTACGCCTTGCTCTTTTACCTTTTCAATAACAGCATTCATTTTCTTGGTGTTTGTTTCCATTGCCTTGTCAACAGTTTTAGCTTCATTTTCAACTGATAGGGCAATTCTGGCTAAATCTGGCTTTACAAACATTTCGCTTTGACCAGAAACTGAGAGTGTATTTTTTGTTTCAATTTCAGCCCCAATATATTTACCCTGTTTAATACTATTTTGAATATAGACTATCGTAAGTATGGTTAGGGTAATAACAAAAAGAGTTAAAAAAGCAATTAAAATACCTTTAGTTGTTTTTATGTTTTTTTCTTTAATCATTTTTTTAAAATTTATTTATTAATTGATTTTTATTGTAAGGCATAAAAAATTATATGTCTAGTCCATTAAGTTTATGATGACTACTTATTATTATCACAAAGTTTTTAAAAAAATTCAAGTCCAAGGCTTTATTTATTTAATAGTTTTTAGCCCCTTGAAAAGATAAAAGTTTATGCTATACTAATTTTATAAGCCTGGATAGCTCAGTGGAAGAGCAACGCTCTTGTAAAGCGTAGGTCGTCGGTTCGAATCCGACTCCAGGCTCTTCTAAATAGTAATTAATGTAAAAAAATATAATAAATAGAGTTTTATGACAAAAGAAAACATGGTTAAGATGGAGTGTAGTAAGTGTCACAGGATAAATTATTATACTCGTAAAAATAAAAAAAATACCAAAGACCGTTTAGAATTAAAGAAATTCTGTAAACATTGTCGTGAGCATACCGTTCATAAGGAGACTAAATAAGCTTAGGGTCCGTAGTTTAATTGGTAAAATGTCGGTCTCCAAAACCGAAGCTTCCCGTTCGAGTCGGGACGGACCTGCCAGTAAAATTTTTAAATTATAATTTTATGGCAAACAAAGATTATTATAAAATACTAGGTGTTGATAAAAATGCTTCTAAATCTGATATTAGAAAAGCTTTTAGGCGATTAGCTCAAAAGCATCACCCTGATAAAAAAGAGGGAAATACTGAAAAATTTAAAAAGATTAATGAAGCTTATCGAACCCTTTCTAATGATAAAAAAAGAAGAATGTATGATCAGTTCGGATCTTCTTACCAACAAGCCAGTGGACAAACTGGTGGTTTTGGTAATTTTGGTGGTTTTGGTAATTTTTCTGACTTTGCCAGACAAGGAGGTGGTCAAGCGGGAGTAGATTTTGAAGATCTTGATTTTGGAGATTTATTTTCTAGTTTTTTTGGTGGGGGCAGGCAACAGTCAGGAGCAAGGCAAAGAGCTAAGGGTAAAGATTTGGTAGCTGAGCAAGAGATTGAATTTAAAGAGGCTATATTTGGGACAGAAAAGAAAATTATTTTAGATCATTTAGTCACTTGTGATAAATGCAAAGGCTCTGGGGCTGATCCTGAAAAGGGTATGAAAAAGTGTGATGAGTGTAAGGGTAAGGGTAAGGTTTTTACTACTCATTCAACAATTTTTGGTAGAGTTCAAAATGCTAGAGTTTGCCCTAAATGTAGAGGTAAGGGCGAAGTTCCTAAGGTTGAATGTGATAATTGTCATGGCGAGGGAAGGGTGAGGAAAAGAGAAGAAATTAAAGTAAAGGTGCCAGCTGGAATTTCAGATGGCAGTGTTATTAAACTATCTGGTAAGGGAGAAGCTGCTCCAAGGGGAGGTGTTTCTGGGGACCTTTATATTACCATTAGGGTTAAATCTGATTCAGAATTTAAAAGAGACGGCCAAACAATATTTTATACAAAGAAGATTCCTTTAACTACAGCCCTTTTAGGCGGTGAAGTAAAGGTAAAAACTGTAGATGGCAACGTTAAGTTAAAGGTTCCTTCTAAAACTTCACCAGGTAAAAAAATACGATTAAAAGGAAAAGGCGCTCCTCATCTTGTTAATGGTAGACCAAGTGCTCGAGGTGATCAAATTGTTAATATACGTCTTGATATGCCAAAAAAAATTACTAAAGAACAAAAAAGACTTATTAAAAAATTAAAAGATCAAGGTCTTTAAGCTTTTATTTTAAGGTTAAAAGATTTTAGTATAAAAAATTTATGAATATAGTTATTGATCTTGGAGAATTAGAATGGTTAGTATCCTTAATCCCTAGTATTTTATTTTGGGCTGGGGTTTTATTATTTTTTTGGTATATATTAAGGTTAGTTAACTTTTATCTTAAAGATAAGGCTAAGGCTAAAAAAAAGAAAAAGGCTTCTTATGTTTGTTTAAGCATTGATGTTTCTAAAAATAATAAACAAGGCCCAGAAGCAGTGGAAAGAATGTTTGCTCATTTAGCCGGGATTGGTGAAAAAGAAAATTTATCACTTGAAATTGCCGGGATTGAAGGAGAGATACAATTTTTTATTTATGCCCCAACTAAATTTAGAGATTTAGTTGAAGCAGCAGTTTATACTGCCTATCCTTCAGCAGAAATTTTTGCTGTTGAAGATTATACTAAAGATGTACCAGAAGAATTTCCTAATGACAAGATGGATGTTTGGGCAGCTGACCTAAAGCTAAGCAATCCAAGCCCTTATCCAATTAGAACCTATCCCGAATTTGAACATAAATTTTCCAAGGAATTAAAAGATCCAATGATAGATCTTTTAGAATTTTTTGGACAATTAAGGCATGGGGAACAGGTTTGGATGCAGTTTATAATCAAACCAATTGGAAAAAAATTAAAAAAGAAAGGTGATAAATTAATTAAAACCATTCAAAAGGGAGGAAGTTCTAAAAAGGGTAAAAATATTTTTGAAGTATTTTTAGGTTGGTTTCTTTATCCTTTTCAGGAATTTATTAAGCTTTTTGTAGATATAGAAGCAGGAGGCAAGGATAAAGACAAGGATAAAAAAACAATAGAGCCAGCAGATAATAAAAAGTCTATTAAAAAAATTCAAGAAAAAATTTCTAAAATTGCCTTTGACACAAAAATTAGTTTAATTTATGTAGCTGATAAACAGGTTTTTAATAAAGAAAGAGGCATGGTTGGTATTTTAAGCGCCCTTAATGCCTTTAACACTCTAGATTTAAATGGTTTTGAAATAGATAAAAAAGCAGTTATTAAGGATAAGAACTTTAGGCCAAAAAAGTGGAAAAATGCACAAAAAGCTGCTAGCATTATATCTTATAAAAAAAGGTCTCGAGCATGGAAAATTGATTCTCGTTGGAAAAGGTTTTTAAATTATTTTACTAAAATTACCACTATTAAGTTTAAACCTCCAAAAGTAAAGAAAAATTATTTAAATATTGAGGAGCTTGCCACCCTTTATCATCTTCCAACTGATAATGTTAATGCTCCTTTAGTTAGGAAAACAGGTAGTAAAAGAGGTCAGCCTCCTGTTGGCTTACCTACTAAATAAATTATTTTATGCTTTATATTGTAGCTACGCCAATTGGCAATTTAAAAGATATTACTTTACGTGCTTTAGAGGTTTTTAAAAAAGTAGATTATATTTTGGCTGAAGATACAAGAAATACTGCTCGTCTTTTAAAGCATTATGACATTAAAACTGCTACTTTAAGTTTTCATCAACACTCTAATGATAAAAAAATTGATTTGGTTTTAAGAAAATTAAAAAATGGAAAAAACTTAGCTCTAGTTTCTGATGCTGGTACTCCTACTATTGCTGATCCTGGGGGCAAGCTGGTTGCTAAAGTTAAAAAGGAAGCGCCAAATATAAAAATTGTCCCTATTCCCGGGGCCTCCGCTCTTTTAGCAGGATTAAGTGTTTCTGGTTTTAAGGCTGATAGTTTTACTTTTTTTGGCTTTCCTCCTAAAAAAAGAAAAAGAAATAAGTTTTTTAAAATGGTAGCAAAAAGTGATAAAACATCTGTTTTATATGAATCTCCCCATAGGATAATTAAAACATTAGATGATTTAAATTCATTTAAGGAAATTCGAGTCAAAGATATATGTGTTTTTAGAGAGCTTACTAAAATTTATGAAAGTTCCTATTGTGGAACTATAAGAGAGGTTTTAAAATCTTTAAAAAGTGATAAAATAAAAGGTGAGTTTACAATTGTAATTTCTGGTTAATTATTATATTTTTATGAAAAAAAAGTTTTATGTTACAACTCCTATTTATTATGTAAATGCTGCTCCTCATATTGGCAGTGCTTACACTACTATTGCCGCTGATATTTTAGCAAGATGGCATCGCTTAAAAGGTGAGGACACCTTTTTTCTTACTGGAACTGATGAGCATGGACAAAAGGTGGCTAATAGGGCAGAAAAACAAGGGGTAGAACCAATTGAGGTTTGTAATAAAAATTCTGCTAAATTTAAAGAAGTTTTTGATTCTA
>DATFJC010000015.1:0-37838 GCA_035269445.1 Patescibacteria group bacterium | reverse complement strand
ATTCATTTTTTAGATTAAAAAATAAACCGCTATAAAAATTCCAATTAAATTTATGATTCTGAACATGTTCTGGTAAGCTAAAAATAGGATTAATATGAGGACTAAAGGCGTTAATTTCCTTATTTTTTAAGGCTTGATGACTATTTTCTAAATTTTTATAAAAAGAAAACTCAATATTTTTAATATTGGGTTTTTTATTATAGTATTTTTTATTTTGTTTTAAATTATAAAACACAATCTCACCATTTTTATTCCTTCCTAAAGAATTAAATTGAAACATACCAGTACCAACAGGCTTAATACTAAAATCTGTTTCTTGTTCTGATAAGTCTATTTCTTGCCAAATATGCTTGGGAATTATACCTACTGTTAATAAGGAATAAAGTTGATTCCTACTTAAATTAGACTTAATTTTTAAACAATTATTGTCTAGTTTGGTTATATCAAGCAATCTTACAAAAGATAGCTTAGGGTTTAAATCATCAAGCTTTTTAGCTTTATTATAGGTAAAAATAACGTCATCAACCGAAAGCTTTTTATTATTATGCCAAAAAATATCTTTTTTAAGACATATTTTTAAATAATCTTCTTCTTTAACAGTTATAGGTAAGCTCTTAGCAAGATCTGGTTCAAATCCAAGGTTTTTGTTTTGTTTTAAAAGACCAGAATGAATAAGCTGAGATAAACTTTTATCAGTATCATTTTGAGGCGTAAGAGGATTAATATTTATTGGTTGTTGAATAAGGCCTTCTTTAAAAACACCTTTAAATTGATAATCATTTTCAGTATATAAAAAATAGAGCCAAATTATTAATCCTAATATTATTAGAAAAATAATTAGACTCATTAGAATGGTAAATACCTTGTTTTTTCTATACAAAGAATTTATTAAAAATTTATTATTATTTTTTGAGTTTAAACTTTTTAGCTTCATTTCATTAAACAAATAAGCGAGCAGCGCTTATAAGCAAAAATAAGACTGCTAAAACTATTGTTGCTCTAAATATAAATTTTTCAGCCCCTCTTTTGGTACGATAAGCATCTCCTCCGCCGCCTCCACCAAACATAGAAGAAAGGCCGCCACCTCTAGATTGCATTAAAATACCTATAATTAAAAGAATGGATACAACAATTTGAGCAATGGATAATGTAGTCATAAGGCTTTTAAGATTTACTTTTTTAATGTAAGAATTATTTTAGCATTTTTATTTTTTCTTGTAAATGGTAATTTTGACATTAACTTAAAATTAGGCTATTATTAAAAATAAAGGCTCCCATCGTCTAACGGTTAGGACGTCAGCTTCTCAAGCTGGAGATTGGGGTTCGATTCCCCATGGGAGTATTTTTTTATAGATAATTTACATTATTTAAAAAATATCCTATAATTATAATAGGTTTTAAAAGAAATTTTAAAAAACAGGTTTTAAATAAAATAATTTGGAATAAATTAAATTATGGCAAACGAAAAAATAAATCAAGAAATACCCTTAAAACCAGAAACAGAGCCAGAAAAAAAACATCCAGAAAAACCTTCATCTATAGAACAAGAAGGCACCCCAGATCAAAAAAAAGAAAAGCCTCAAAAAAAGACTAACAAAGGCTTAAATTTACCTGATTCTGTTTTTAAAAAAAAGAAAGAAGATTCTCAGGAAAAATTTAAACAAGACAAAACCTTAAAAGCAATAGAAGATATTTTATCTCAAGATATAAAAAAGTATTACGATACTATGGACCAAAAGCAAAGAAGTGAATTTAAGAAAAGGGGAGAAGAGGCTGCCCTAAAAATAAAAAAAATCATTAAAGAGGCTAAAATAGCTGTTAATAAGGTTGTTAATTTAATTAAAAATTGGCTATTTTTTATTCCTGGGGTTAATAAATATTTTTTAGAACAAGAAACTAAAATTAAAACTGAAAAAATTTTAGATTTAGCCAAAAGAGAAAATTCAAAAAAATAAAATAATTTTATGAATAATCTTTTTTCCATTATAATATATCTTTTCTTTATAATACTTGGTATTAGTATTTTGATCTTTATTTTATTTCATTTATTAAAGAAAATTATTAAAACAAAATATCAATATAAATTTTCTTTTAAGCGAAAAATATTTTTGATAACCGTTCCCAAAAAAGACCCTGAAGATAAAAATAATTCCAATTCTGCTAAAGAACTACTTAAGCCTATGGAAAATTTCTTTGATACTATAGCTGGCTTAAAATCAAAAAATAGTTTTAAAAATTATTTTACAGGTTACTCTGACGTTATTTCCTTTGAGGTAGTGGCAAATAAGCAGGGATTAATATTTTTCTATGCAGTTGTGCCGGAAACAATAGAAAGCTTTTTTAAAAAACAACTTCATGCACAATTTCCCGATGCCAATATAGAAGAAACAAAAGATTATAATATTTTCTTGTCTGATGGCAAAGTAGCAGGGGCAATGCTTGGCTTAAAAAACCCCTCAGTACTACCAATTAATACTTATATTGCTCAAGAATATGATCCCATGAATTCAGTTATTAACTCTCTTAGCAAAATACCTGATGAAGATGCCGCTTCTATTCAATTTGTAGTTAGGTCAGCTAATAAAAATTGGCATGACAAAGGAGCTAAAATCGCCCAAGAAATGCAAAGCGGAAAAAGTTTTAAAAAAGCCCTAGGTGATAAATCTATGTCTTTTTTTAAAATTATAAACGGATTTTTTAGTTTTTTCTTTAGCTCTAATAATGATAATAAAGATGATGACCCTAACAAAAATGTAAATAAGACCACTCCCCAAGAACAAGAAATGATTAAATCAGTAGAAAAAAAAGCAAGCAAAGCTGGCTTGGAAGTAAATATTAGAATTGTAGTTTCTGGCCAAACAAAAGAGCGAGCTAAACTTTATCTTGATAATATAGTTGACTCTTTTTCCCAATTTAGTAGTTATAAATATGGCAACAGTCTTGAAAAAAAACATAAAAAAACCTCTAAGATAATTCATGATTTTATTTATAGAAATTTAGACACTAATAGATCTTTTATCCTAAATACTGAAGAAATGACTAGTGTTTATCATTTTCCCTTAAAAACAAACAAAATTCCCAATATTAAATGGTTAACAGCAAAAAAAGCCCCTGCTCCAGCCGAAGTTCCCAATAAGGGTGTTACCTTGGGAAAAAACATTTATAGAGGTGAAACAACAGAGATTAAAATGAAAAAAGAAGATAGAAGACGTCATATTTACGAAATTGGAAAAACTGGTACTGGTAAGTCTTACTTTATGACAAATCTTGCTATTCAAGATATAAGAAACGGGGAGGGAGTTTGTTTATTAGACCCTCATGGAGATTTAATAGAAGACGTCTTAGAATATATACCCAAAGAAAGAGCAGAGGATGTAATATACTTTAACCCAGCAGATACTAAGCGACCCATGGGTTTAAATCTTTTACAATATGACCCAAATTACCCCGAACAAAAAACATTTTTAGTAAATGAAATAATTAATATTTTTGATAAATTATATGATCTGAGTCGCACTGGAGGGCCAATTTTTGAACAATACATGAGAAATGCTTGTCTTTTAATTATGTCACATCCAGAAAGTGGCTCCACTTTAATGGAAATCCCTAGAGTTTTATCTGATACGCAATTTAGAAAATTTAAATTAGATCATTGTGACAATCAGATAGTTAAAAATTTTTGGATCCAACAGGCTGAAAAGGCTGGGGGAGAGGCAGCCCTAGAAAACGTAGTTCCTTATGTTGCTAGTAAATTGAATCAGTTTGTTGCCAATGATATTATGCGGCCTATTATAGGACAACAAAAAAGCGCTTTTAATCTAAGAAAGATAATGGACGAAGGAAAAATTTTGCTTGTAAATTTATCAAAGGGTAAAATTGGAGAAAAAAATGCTTATCTTTTAGGACTGGTCCTAGTAGGAAGAATCTTGATGTCTGCCCTTGGAAGAACCGATATGCCAGAAAATAAAAGAAAAGATTTTTATCTTTATATTGATGAGTTTCAAAACTTTATAACAGAGAGCATTAATACTATTTTAGCTGAAGCACGAAAATATCGCCTTAATCTAATTATGGCCCACCAATTTATTGGCCAGTTAGTTAATAATCAAGATACCTCAATAAGAGATTCTATATTTGGTAATGTAGGAACTACCATTGCTTTTAATGTTGGTATTGAAGATGCAGAATTTTTAGAAAAACAATTTAAGCCAGTTTTTAATGCCTATGATCTTGCCAATATTGAAAAATATCACGCCTATATTAAACTATTGGTTGATAACCAGAATCTAGAACCCTTTAATATATCAAGTTATCAAAGAAAACCAGGTAACAAGGAAATTGCTAAAACCATTAAACATCTTTCTGTTCTAAAATATGGTAGAGACAGAAGTGCCATTAAAAGAGATTTAGATCAAAGAAATGAAAAAATTAAACAACAAATTTTAAGAAACCAATAATTGATTAAGCTATGGTTTTATATCGTAAATATCGTCCTAAAAAATTTTCTGAAGTTATAGGACAAGAAAAAATAATAAATATTCTAAAAAATGAAATTAAACAAAATAGGCTAGCACATGCCTATTTATTTACTGGTCCCAGAGGATTAGGTAAAACAACCACGGCTAGGCTTTTAGCTAAATCTCTTAACTGCTTAAATAGAAAGCCAGGAAAATATGAACCCTGTAATAAATGTAATCATTGTAAGTCTTTAAATAATGGCAATTTTTTAGATTTAATTGAATTAGACGCAGCTTCTCAAACTGGTGTAGATAATATTAGAAAAAATGTAATTTCCCATAGCAATATTCCTCCAAGATCAGGACAATATAAAATCTTTGTTATTGATGAAGCTCACATGTTATCAAATGCTGCTTTTAATGCCCTTTTAAAAACCCTTGAAGAACCTCCAGAATATGCCATTTTTATCTTAGCTACAACAGAATTTCATAAGCTTCCTGAAACCATAGTTTCTAGATGTCAAAGATTTGATTTTACAAAGGTTTCTTTAAGAAAAATAGTAAAAAGATTAAAAGAAATAGCTAAAAAAGAAAAAATTGAAGTAGATGAAAATATTTTAAAAATGATAGCTTATAGATCTGAAGGTTGCGTTCGAGATGCTGAAAGTCTTTTAAGTCAACTTTTTGCTATTGGAGATAAAAAGATTTCTTTAAATAAGGCCAGTTTAGTTATCCCCCCAACCCAAACAGGCAAGGTAGTAAGTTTATTAAGTAATATCTTTAATAAAGATAAAGATAAAGCAATTAAGGTCATAAATGAGGTTTTAGATAAGGGCGGTAGCTTAGAACAATTCTTATCTGATACAATAGATTTTTTAAGAAAGGTTATATTCTCTAAAATAGGCCTTGAAAATGAAAATTTACAATGGCAAATAGACGAAAAAGTAGAAAAACAAATTAAAGATTTTGCTAAAGAAGATATGGATAGTTTAATCCAAGCAACAGAAAGCTTTGTTAATTTGCAAACTAGGCCAAATTATGAAAAAATACCCCAACTATTATTGGAGCTTAATATAATTAAAATTTGCAATAAATTATAATAATCGGGGGTCGTCTAACGGCAGGACCGGTGTTTCTGGAACATCTAATCCAGGTTCGAATCCTGGCCCCCGAGTTTTTTATTTTTAAGCTTGAAATAATTCTTAATTTATGCTATTATTTAAATAATAATTAAAATTTTAAATTATAAAGATAAAAAAGAATAAGCCTAAAAAATTAGAAAAAATAAAGATACCCTTAAAATAACCTAAATTTAATAAATTTAGGGCAAATAATCTAGTATGGCTTCGATGTTGGTGAAAATATAGTATAAAAAATCATCTCAATTTGAGATGATTTATATTCTTATTTTTTTATATGAAAAACAAGAATATTAAAATAATATAATCTTTAAATAAAATTAATCAAGAATATGGAAATAAGAAATATTGCAATTATTGCCCATGTAGATCATGGAAAAACAACCTTAACTGATGCCCTAATGCATCAAACCAAAATGGCTGACAAAGATGTTAGCATGGATTCGGATACCTTAGAAAAAGAAAGGGGAATTACAATTTATTCAAAAAACACCTCTTTAATATACAAGAATACAAAAATAAACATTGTTGATACCCCTGGACACGCTGATTTTAGTTCAGAGGTAGAAAGAATTTTAAGATCTATTGATTCTGTTTTACTTTTAGTGGATGCCCAGGAAGGTCCTATGCCTCAAACAAAATTTGTATTAAGAAAGTCGTTAGAACTTAATTTAAAACCAATAGTAGTTATTAACAAGATAGATAAGCCAGCTGCCAGACCAGATAAGGTTCATGACATGATTTTAGAATTATTTATGGAGCTAGGAGCAAGTAATAACCAGTTTGATTTTGAAACAATTTATGCTATATCAAAAAAGGGTATAGCAAAAAGAAAATTAAAAGATAAAGGTAAAAATTTATTTCCACTTCTAGATTTAATACTAGAAAAGGTAAAACCAGCTTCAAGTGATAAAGCAAAAGAAAAACCCTTAAGAATGCAATCTTTTAACTTAGCTTATAATAATTATTTAGGAAGAATGGCTGTTAGTAGGATATATGAAGGTAAGGTAAAAAATGGCATGAATGTAATTATAAAAGGAAGAGAGGGTAAATGCAGGACAGGTAAAATAACTAATTTATTTACTTTTTATGGATTAAACAAAAAAGAAGTTGAGGAAGCATCAGCCGGTGATATTGTAATGATAGCTGGGTTGCCAGATATATATATTGGAGAAACAATTTGCGAAGATAAGAATCAAGAAACATTGCCAGCCATTAAAATTGATGAACCAACAATTTCTTTGAATTTAATGATAAATAGCTCTCCTTTTGCTGGAAGAGATGGCAAATATGTAACTAGTAGCAAATTAAAAGCAAGATTAGAAAAAGAATTAGAAGTTAATGTGGGTTTAAAAATTGATTTTAATACAACAAATGGGCAATTTAAAATTTATGGTAGGGGAGAATTACACATTGCTGTTCTTTTGGAAAACATGAGAAGAGAAAATTTTGAAATGCAGGTTTCCCAACCCAAGGTAATTATTAAAGATGAGGGAGGAATAAAAAAAGAACCATATGAGGAAATAACAATAGATGTCCCAAATGAAATGGTGGGAATGGTAATTGAGAAATTGTCTAAAAGAAAAGCCAAGCTAATTGATATGAAACTAGAACAAGATCATCAAAGGCTAGTTTTTAATGCCCCAACTCGTGGTATTTTGGGTTATCGAGGAGACTTTATTATTGATACAAAAGGTAAGGGTATTTTTACTAGTCGTGTTATAGGATTTAAAGAATATGCGGGCGATATTGACAAATATGAATTTGGCTCTATGATATCAATGGCAGATGGAAAGGCCTTGGCTTATGATTTGTCTAATTTAGGAGAAAGGGGTATAATTTATATTCACCCAACCACTGAAGTTTACAGCGGAATGGTAATAGGAAATGTAGCAAAGGGGAATGATATGTGGGTAAACCCAATTAAAGGAAAAAGTTTAACTAATATGAGAGCTGCGGGTTCTGATGATTCTGTTATTTTAACTCCTCCAACAGAAATAACCCTAGAAAGAGGGTTGAAAATTATGAAAGAAGATGAATTTTTAGAAATTACCCCCAAAAATATCAGATTAAGAAAAAAATATTTAACCAGAAAAGGTGGCAAAGCTTAAAAGAGTAAAGCTAAGATAAACGATATTCAGCCACAAAAAAGGTTTATTATTAATAAAATATATTAAATTAAAAAATAATAATTAAAACATAAATAAAAGGTATGTCTAAATTATCTATTGGTATCATTGGTTTACCAAATGTAGGAAAATCTACATTATTTAATATTTTAACCAAACAATCAGTTAAAAGCGAAAATTATCCTTTTGCAACCATTGACCCTAATATGGGGGTAGTTCCTGTTCCTGATAAAAGGTTAGATGAGTTAACAAAGCTTTCTAGCTCAAAAAAAGAAATACCAGCTGTGGTAGAATTTTATGATATAGCTGGACTTGTAAAAGGAGCTAACAATGGGGAAGGGCTTGGCAATAAATTTCTTTCTCACATAAAAGAAACAGATGCTATATTACATATTGTTCGCTGTTTTAAGGGTAGAAATATAATTCACGTAGAAGGCAATACTGACCCCATGCGTGATATTGAAATTATTGAAAATGAATTAATATTAAAAGACTTAAAAGTTGTAGAAGGTAATATTAATAATACAGAAAAGAAAATAAAAACTGGTGACAAAAAAAGTAAAAAAGAATACGAATTATTAAAAAAAATCAGTGATGTATTAGATGAAGGTAGGCTATTAGCAGCTTCAAAAATAATAGAAGACGAAGATGTTAAAAATTTATGCCTTCAATTAAATTTACTTACTAGTAAAAAGCAATTATTTTTGTTAAATGGAAAAGAATCAGATATATCAGATAAATTAAAAGAAAAAATTAAAAACATGAATTTTGATTATGTTGTTGCTGATTTGGGTGATAAAGAAATAATACCTGATATTATAAAAAAAGCTTATAATGTTCTTAATCTTATTAGTTTTTTCACGACTGGCGAAAAAGAAAGCCGTGCTTGGACTATTACTCGTGGCTCTACTGCGCCTCAAGCAGCAGGTGTAATACACTCTGATTTTGAAAAGAATTTTATTAGAGCAGAAATAGTATCATATGAAAAGCTTATTGAGGCTGGAGACTGGAACAATGCAAGAAAAAATGGTGATATTAGAATAGAAGGGAAGGATTATATAATGAAAGATGATGATGTTGTATTTTTTAGAGTTGGTAGATAAATATTAATAATTTATGAAAAAAAATGTAATATTTAAGCTATTTTTATTAGCAGTTGGATTCATCGCTATTTCCGCTGTTATTTTTTTAATTTCTCATTCTCTTAATAATTTTAAAATAACAGATAATAAAGTAGTAATTCTTGAAGAAGAAGAAGAGGGGAGAGTATCAAATATTAATGTTATAGATTTTTCTTCTGTAGATAGATTTAATAAAAAATTAGTAAAAGCAGCTATTAAGCAAACAAAAAAGAGTGTTATTTATGATCCTTCCTATTTTCCAATAGATTATCCTAATGGAGATATTCCTGAGAATAAAGGAGTTTGTACAGATGTTATCATAAGAGCCTATCGTTTAGTGGACATTGATTTGCAAGAAAAAGTTCATCAAGATATGAAAGAAAATTTTCATCTTTATCCTCAAAAATGGGGCCTTAATTCTCCTGATACAAATATTGATCATCGCAGGGTTCCAAACCTTCAAGTTTTTTTTAGTCGTTTTGGAATAAAATTAAAAACATCTAAAAACCCAAAAGATTATAAACCTGGCGATATTGTAACCTGGGATCTTGGTCAAGGGAAAACTCATATTGGGATAGTAACTAATCACTATCAAAATAATATACCATTAATTGTTCATAATATTAGTCGCGGACCTCAATTAGAAAATATGCTTTTTAAATTTGAAATTACTGGTCATTATAGATATAAGGATTAAGCTTTTTAGACTTATAACTTTTTAAAATTAATTTTATAATAATAGATATTTAAAAATACCTATTATTTTTTTAAATTTTTTTATATGTTATAATATAAATAATAAACATAAAAATTCTTAATTTAATTTTTTTATATAATTAATATAATCAGGAAAAACTATGAACAAAGAGAAAGCTTTTACTAAAAAAGAAAAGATCATAGGTATAATAATTTTATTATTAATTGGTTTTTCTTTTTATTGGTACAGTCTTAGACCTTATATTGCAAAACAAAAATGCCTAGATCATGCTGAAAAATTTTCTAGATCTGGTGGACAAACTTTTGAGGAAATTTATGACCATTGCATTTTAACTAAAGGTTTAAAATAATATAAACTTAATAAATTGTAATTTAATATTTTATGAAAAAAGTTATCACTTTTTTCATTATTATTGTTTTAATATTTCTCGCTTTAAAATATTTTCTACCCAAAAAACAGGAACAAGAGTCAAATGGGGAAGAGGGAGAGGAAGAAGTAATTAGTCATAATGACCTCATTCGTGTATTTGAGCCTAATGAAAATGAAGCAATTTCTAGTCCCTTAAAGATTAAAGGAGAGGCTCGTGGCAATTGGTATTTTGAGGCAAGCTTTCCAATAAAACTTGTTAATAGAAACGGAAAAGAATTAGAATTAAGCCAAAACTATATTATGACAGACAAAGAATGGATGACAGAGGATTATGTATCATTTAAAGAAGAAATAGTTTTTGATCAACCAGAAACCCAAAATGGAACTTTAATTTTAAAAAAGGCCAATCCTTCAGGCAAGCCTGAGCTAGAAGAAAAATTAGAAATACCAGTTAAATTTAAATAGTTTAGCTAATAATTTTTTAATTAAAACAAAATAAATACATGAAACAGTTATTAACCTTTTTTATTATTTTAGTAAGCTTCTTAATTATAGATTCTTTATGGCTTGGGGTAATAGCAAAAAAGTTTTATCAAAAACATTTAGGAAACTTTTTTGTTGCTAAGTTTAAACTTTGGCCTGCTTTAATTTTTTATCCTCTTTATAGTTTTGGAATTTTCATGTTTATAATAAAGCCAGCCCTTAATAGTGGAGCTTCCTTGTTAAATGTTTTTTTATTGGGATCACTTTTTGGTATAATAGCTTATGCTACCTACGACCTTACCAATCTTATAACCTTAAAAAATTGGCCGGTAATTAGTGTTTGGGTAGATATTGCTTGGGGCGGATTTGTTACAGGGGTTGTATCTATTATTACTTTTTTAATTATAGGATAAATTGTAGAAATTAATTAATTATAATAAAAAATATTATGTCTTTTATTCCGTCCCTTAATAAAAACGAAGTTAATCATGTATTAAAGCCAGTTTACGAGGATTTTGAAAACAAAATTGGTAAAGTGCCAGGTTGGGTAAAAACAATGGCCCATAGCCCTTATATCACAAAAGAATTTGTTGATCTTTTTCATGTAATAATGGGAGAAGAAAGAGCAATTAATAAAGAGCTGAAATGGAAAATAGGTTATATAGTATCCCAAAAACTTAAATGTAAATTTTGCGTTGATGTTACCTCTAAAATGCTTTTAAAAATGGGTGCTTCTAAAAATACATTAGAAAATATAAAAACAAGAAAAAATATCTCTGATAATGATAAAAAAGTTTTTGGCTTAGTAGAGGATATAACAGAAAATGGACACCTTGATAATCCTGAAATTTTCCAAGAATTAAAGAAAATATTTTCTAAAAGAGAAATTATTGAAATTATTTCTGTAATAGGATTTTTTAACTATATTAATAGATTCAATAATTGTTTAGCAATCTTACCTTAATTAAAAAAATATAGATAACCAAAAACTAGCTTTTAAATAAGCTAGTTTTTTTATTACCTGATTAGACAAAACTCTATATTTTTAATATAATAAAAAGTAATATGAACAAAATAATCAAAAACAAAAAAACTCTTATCTTAATAATTAGCTTTTTTCTAATAAGTGGTATTTTTTATTACCTAGGCACCCAAAATGCTTTCCAAAAAAAAGAAAATTATATAAAAATGGAACATAATAATCGCCTGGGTCCTATACCTGAAGCCCCAAAAACAGAAGAAAAAAAAATAAGTTGGCAAAAACTTACCAAGGAAAAATTAAACATTGAAATAATAAATACTTGTGAGGCAGAAGATTATATTAATAAAAAAGTTATAGTAGAGGGAAGGGTTGCTGGTATTTTAAGAGATTTAAAGAAAAATATATTATCTCTTAATTTAGGACACCCTTATCCCAAAACCTGTCTTAATCTTATAATCACAAACGATTATATTGATAATTTTAAAAATAATCCAGAAAATTACTATATAAATAACATTGTTAGAGTACAGGGAACAATTGAAAAAGGGGAGAGAATTCCTCAAATTATATTAAAATCACCTCAACAAATAGAGATAGGTAGGCTAGAATAAGGTATTAATAAGATATTATTTTAAAAATTAAAATGAAAATACTTATTAAATTAAAACCAAACTCAAGTCAAGAAAAGATTGAAAAAATAAATGAAAATAGTTTTAAAGTTTGGGTAAAACAACCCCCAAAACAAGGCAAGGCTAACAAGGCCCTAATAAAAGTCTTGTCTGATTATTTTAATACAGCTAAATCTAATATAGAAATTTTAAAAGGACATAAATCAAGAAAAAAAATAATAAGTATTAAGCAAATATAATTCAAATCTTTTTAATTAAATATTATGAAGTCTATTAATAAAACCCCCTTAGCTGACAGAATAAGACCTAAAAGCTTAAAAGACTTTTTAGGCCAAGACAAGATAGTAGGCAAGGGGACTTTACTTAGAAAAATAATAATTTCCGGAAAACCCAAACCAATGATTTTTTGGGGTCCTCCAGGTAGTGGTAAAACAACCCTAGCTAAAATTATTGCCAATAAAACTAATTCTTCTTTTAAGGAAATTAGCGCTGTCTCAGGTGGTTTAAAACAACTCCGTAAAGTTATTGAACAAGCCAAGATAAATAAAGAAAAGGAGAGAGCAACAATTCTTTTTATAGATGAAATTCATCGCTGGAATAAAACCCAACAGGATGCTCTTTTGCCCCATGTTGAAAAAGGAACAATTATTTTAATTGGAGCAACTACTGAAAATCCTAGTTTTGAGATTAGGAATGCTTTGCTTTCTCGTTTACATGTAATAAAGCTTGAACCATTAAACCCAGAACATATTGAAAAAATAATAAAAAAAGCCTTTTCTGATAAGGAAAAAGGATTGGGCAATAAAAATATTAAGATTAATAATGATTTAATAAAAACTATAGCTAAGATGAGCGATGGGGATGCTAGAATAGCCTTAAATGTATTAGAGTATATTATAGAATCAAAGACTAGCAATAATAAAAAAATTGAAATAACTAAAAAAGATATTAAAGAAGCTTTGCGAAAAGGAACCTATCTTTACGACAAAGACAAAGAAGGTCACTATAATTTAATATCTGCTCTTCATAAATCAATGAGAGGCTCAGATCCAAATGCTTCTCTTTATTGGTTAGCAAGAATGCTTGAGGCGGGTGAAGATCCATTGTATATTGCAAGAAGAATAGTCAGGTTCGCCTCAGAAGATATTGGCCTTAAAAACTCTCGAGCATTAGAACAAGCAGTAGCTGCTTATAAGGCAGCACACTTTATAGGCATGCCTGAATGTAAATTAGCCCTAGCCCAAGCAGTGGTTTATATGGCAAAATGTAAAAAATCTAATAAACTATATACAGCTTATAAAAAAGCAGTTAAAGACATTCAAAGATTTGGAAGTCTGGAAGTGCCCTTGCATATTAGAAATGCCCCAACCAATCTAATGAAAGATTTTGGTTATGGAAAGAATTATAAATACAGCCCAGATCATAATTATAAGGAAAGCCAAGAATATTTTCCTGAAAAATTAAAAAATAGAAAATATTTATAAAAAAATAATTTAAATAAATTATAAAAAAGCACCCTGTATTTTTAAAATACAGGGTGTTATTTGTTAGGTGTCCTTTTTTTCAATATTTGACTCAGGTGAAGATTCAGGCAAATCAGAGAACATTACCTCACGCAATCTATTTGTCACAAGCATTTCTATCTCTGATTCAATATTTTCTGAATACCAAAAGCCTAAGTTTAAGTCAAGAATAGCTCCACCTTCTCCTCTACCATTAGGAGCTAATTTTGCTCCTGAGCTTTTTCCAAACTTCTGAGCCAAAAATTCATCTAAGGGCGTGCTTAAATCTCTTGATCTAGCGCTAATTCTGACCTTCTTGTTGATAATACCCCAAATTACAACCAAGGTTACTCCTTGCATACGCAAAAATTCATCTGCGATAGTAGACAAATCGTCTCCAGTTTCTCCAGATATTATTCCTACCTTTGCAATAACTCGAGATCCCTTTCTCATGTAATTATTAAGAGCATTTTGAAGGTTTTTAAAATAGCTCTCTGACAAGGGATAATCCACTAGTTCAGACATTTCTATGCCAGAAACAAACTGAGTTACAAAGCCATAAGCTTCTCTATCTCGTTGTGATCCACTTACTAGCTTGTTTGTATCAGTATAAATTCCTAGAGTAAGAATTGTAGCAAGCATTGAGCCAACCTCACTTGAAAGATATTCATTGATATTCGAATCTAACTCTCTAAGAAGCTCTACAATCATTGTAGAGGCTGCGCCCACATCTTCTACCCAGACAAAACCTTTTTCCTTTTCCGGAAAACTTACTTCACCCCTATGATGATCTATAATAACCAAGGGAATGGGCAAGTCTGATTTTTCCTTTAATAGCCTTCCGTCTTCAATGTGGCAAGAATCAACTAAGGCCACTGTCGAGTCTTTTGAAATGTCGGAATCCTTAATAGGTCTAACCTTTCTTTTTAGGTCATACTTATTAATCAAACAGCGGTTTTGGGGATGACCTATAGCTCCAAAATAATATATTTGGACCTTTAGATCACTTACTTTCTGGATAATGTATTCTAATCCCATAGCACTAGCAAGCGCGTCTGGATCAAACTGAGCAATTAAAATATTTATTTGCCCGTTATCATCCCTTAACGCCCTTTTTAGTTCTTTTAATTTTGACATTTTATCCTCCTTTTATTTTTTATTTTTAGTTTAAAAGAACAAATTATTAGCCTTATATTAGTATAAATTTATTATTTTGTCAAGCTGTTTTAAGGTTATTTTTATTTTTTCCATAATATGTTAAAATAGGGATATGCCACAATATTTTTTTAAAAAAAAGAAAACAAAAAAAAGGAAGAAAATATTTTTTGGAATAATTATTCTTTTAATAATTATTCTATTATTAATTATCTTTTTAAAATCAGATTCTAAGCAAGCTTCAATTAATAATCAAGAAAATGAGATTGAGGTTAAAAAAAATAAGCCAGAAACCTCTCAAATTAAAAAAAATGAATACATTATTCAACCAGGCGAAGCTTTTTCATTACTTTATAAAAAATTAGAATTAAGCAAAGAACAAGTACAACAAATTTATCAGTCTGCAAAAAATATTTACAACCTAGAAAATATTAAGGCAGGCAATAAAATTGAGATTATATTTAAAAACAATAAATTTCAAGAATTTATTTATAATATTGATAAAGATAAATTTTTAAGTTTAAAAAACAACAATTCTGGTTTAATTGCAAAGTTAAAAAAATATAATTATAAAACAAAAATATTTAAAAAAGAGGGCATAGTTAAATCTAGCTTTTATGCCTCTGCTAAAAATAATAATATCCCTGATAAAATTATTATGGAAATGGCTAATATTTTTGCCTGGGATATTGATTTTGGCTTTGACATAAAAAAAGGAGATACATTTAAAGTTCTTTATGAAAAAAGATTTTTAAATGGAAAAGAAGTAGATACAGGAAAGATTTTAGCTGCCAAGTTTGTAAATATGGGAGAAGATCATTATGGCCTTTATTATAATCATCAAAATGGAGATTTTGATTACTACGACCTTGAAGGAAAAAACCTAAGAAGAACTTTTTTAAAATCCCCGCTTCAATATAAATATATATCTTCTAGCTTTACATATAAAAGATGGCATCCTAAATTTGGTGGTTACACCCCTCATTTAGCAATAGATTATGCTGCCCCTAGTGGCACACCTGTGGTTTCTTCTGGAAAGGGCAGGGTAATTTCTATTGGTTGGCGCAATTGCATTGGTAAAACTATTGAGATAAGACATAATGAAAAATATACTACTCGTTATTCTCATCTTTTATCATATGCTAGGGGGATAAGCCATGGCACTAACATAAGTCAGGGACAGATTATAGGCTATGTTGGATCTACTGGAAGTTGCTCTACGGGCCCACACTTAGAATATGCCATGAAAATTTATAATCAAGCAATAAATCCCTTATTACAAAAATTTAGCAGCGTAGGGGAGATATCAGAGCAAGAAAAATATGATTTTAATATAAAGAAAAGAGGACTTTTGGAAATGCTTGGAGAAAAATAAAAAATAATAAATTTTTATGAAAAACCTAGATAATATTAGAATAGCAAAAATGTTAGATAATATGTCTGATATTTTGGAAGTTATAGATGGCAATAGATTTAGAATTGCTGCCAATCGTAGGGCTGCTAGAGCTATTGATAATTTAGATAAAGATATTATTAAAATTTATAAAAAAGATAATTTACAATCCATACCAGGGGTAGGCAAGGGAATTGAAAAACATATTAAGGAAATTATTAAAACAGGCAAAAGTAAAGAACTAAATCGCTTAAGGAAAAAAATACCCAAAGGTGTTACTAATTTAATGAATATACAAGGAATAGGCCCCCAAAAAGCAAAACTATTTTATGACAAATTTAATGTTAAAACAATAAAGGGCTTAAAAAAACTAGTAAAATCGCATAAATTAAGAAAATTAAAAGGCTGGGGCGAAAAAAGTGAAAAAAATATTTTAAAAAGCATTAAGCTTTATAAGAAATTTCAAAAAAGATTTATTTTAGGCGCCTTTTATGATATGGCTATAAGTATAAAAGACAAACTCAAAAAATCAGATTTAATTGAAAAGGTAGAAATATGCGGATCTTTTAGAAGGGGCAAGGAAACAATAGGGGACTTAGATTTTTTAATAACCTCTAATCAACCCAAAAAGGCAATAAAATTCTTTACATCAATGAAAGAGATAGATAGAGTTTTACTAAGCGGAGACACAAAAGCAAGGGTTGTTATAAAGGAAGGCCCCCAGGCAGACCTAAGGGTAGTAGACCCAAAAAGTTTTGGTGCTGCTATGCATTATTTTACAGGATCAAAAGATCATAATATTCACATAAGAAAATTGGGTATGAAAAAAAATCTTAAGATCAATGAATATGGAATTTTTAAAAAAAGTAATAATAAAAGAATTGGCGGTAAAAACGAAACACAAGTTTTCAAATCAATAGGCTTACCCTATATCCCCCCAGAAATTCGTGAAGATAAGGGAGAAGTTGAAATGGCTCAAAAAAATAAATTACCTACACTCATAAAAGATCAAGACATAAAAGGGGACTTACAAATGCACAGCAATTGGTCTGATGGTAATAAAACTATTTTAGAAATGGCCAAAGCTTGCAAAAAAATGGGTTATAAATATTTAGCCATTACAGATCATGCCACTCCCATGGGGATGATAAATGGCTTAAATAAAAACAATGTAAATAATTATTTAAAAGACATTAAAAAAGCAAATAAAAAAATAAAAGGGATAAAAATATTTGCAGGTTGCGAGGTAGATATTTTAGAAAATGGAGATTTATTTTTACCAGACAAAATACTTCAAAAGTTCGACATAGTTTTGGGAGCAATTCATTCCGGATTTAAAAAAGAGAAAACAGAACAAACTCAAAGACTCGCCAAGGCCATGAAAAATAAACATATTGATATAATAGCTCACCCAACTGGCAGAATTATAAACAAAAGAGAGCCAATAAATTTAAATATGGAAAAGATTATAAAAATTGCTAAAAAAGAAAATGTAGTATTAGAAATTAATGCATCATGGCAAAGATTAGATCTAAAGGCCTCTTACGCTAAACTTGCAAAAGAAAATAAAGTTAAATTAGCTATTTCAACTGATGCCCATAGCCCTAACAGTCTCAAGTTTATGAAATTTGGCGTTTTAACGGCAAAAAGAGGTTGGATTGAAAAAAAAGATGTTATTAACACAAAATCTTTAAAATCTTTTGAAAAATTTATTAACAAAAAATAATTTTTAAACTAATAACAAAAGGTTTTATATTAAAACCTTTTTTATTTTAAATATATTTTTAGTTTTACATTTAATAGAAAAAAGATTATAATATAAACTATATGAAATATGTTTTATTAGGGATATTCCAGGGTGTTTTTGAATGGCTTCCTATTTCTAGCGAAGGAATAGTGGCTCTTTTTAGTGAAATATTTGAGCTAAAAATAAATTCAATTGATATTGCGCTATTTTTACACCTAGGAACCCTTTTGGCAGTGTTAGTTTATTTTAGAAAGGAATGGAAAGAAATTATTTTACTTAAAAACAAAAAGTTACTTTATTTTCTTTTTATAACCACTACGCTTTCACTGGCAATAGGCTTTCCCCTTTATCATATAATAACTGGGGTTTCGCTTGGGGCTAGTTTACTCTTTATTATGGGAATAGGTCTTTTTACAACAAGTTTTTTTAATAAAAAAAAGTCTAAACCACACCTAAAATTTCAACAAACAGCCTTATTAACGGGAATACTTCAGGGCCTAGCCGTAATACCCGGGCTTTCTCGGTCAGGCTCTACTATATTTGGTTTATCTTTTTCAAAATTTTCACCCAAAAAAATCCTAACACTCTCTTATTTAATGTCTGCCCCAATAATTTTAGCTTCTAGCTCTTATCTTTTTCTAAAAAGTCCTGATCTTTTACTAGTTGGCTGGCCTGCTTTAATCACTAGTTTCTTGGTAGGGTTTTTAACCTTAAAAATATTACTCCGCTTTGCCAAAAAAATTAACTTTTCTAAATTTACCTTTATATTCGGTTGTTTTTGTATAATAGGAGCTATTTTAAATATTATTTTATAAAATTATGAAACAAGCCTTACTTTATCAAGAAAAAAATAAAAATTTAGTTCAATGCAATGCCTGTTCTTGGCACTGCAATATTAAGCCTGGAAAAACAGGTATTTGTGGTGTAAGAAAAAATATAGATGGCGTACTTTATTCTTTGGTTTATGAACATCCAACATCTGTTCAAATAGATCCTATTGAAAAAAAACCTTTTTTTCATTTTCTTCCCAGACGACCTGTTTTTTCTTTAGGAACCATGGGTTGTAATTTCCAATGTCAATTTTGTCAAAACTGGGGAATATCTCAACAACCGAAAAAAATAGCCAAAAATCCAAATATTTCTTTAGAAGACACAATAGAAAACTATGAAAAATGGAGCCCAGAACAAATAATAAGACATTGTAAAGAAAGAGACATTCCTGTTATTGCTTATACCTATAATGAACCAGCTGTCTTTTTTAGGTACGCTTACGATATAGCTCGCTTAGCCTTTAAAACTGGCATTAAAAACGTTTATGTAACCAATGGCTTTGAATCAAAACAAGCCTTAGAAAAAATTGCTCCTTATCTTGATGCTATTAATATAGATTTAAAATCTTTTTCCAGAGAATTTTATAAAAATATTTGTAAAGCTAAAGTAGATCCTGTAAAAAGAAACATTAAAGATATTGTTAAAAAATATAAAAATATTTGGTTGGAAATTACCACCCTTTTAATACCAGGGGAGAATGACAGCAAAAAAGAATTAAAAAATATTGCAAAATTTATAGCCAAACTTAATCCAAATATTCCTTGGCATATTTCTAGATTTCACCCTGCGTATAAGATGAAAGATAAACAAGAAACCCCTTTTAAAACTTTAAAACTAGCTTATAAAATAGGTAAAGAGGCGGGGCTTAATTTTGTTTATATTGGAAACAGTACAAACAAAAAATACCAAAACACATATTGCCCTAACTGCAACAACGATGTTATTAACCGAAGTGGTTACGACATAGAAGTAAACCTTGACCGAAACATTTGCCCTAATTGCGGCTTTATTATACCTGGAATTTGGCAAAATATCTAAGTTAATTTTTTTAAATATGCGTTTACCAATTATGGCAGGTCAATTTTATCCTGCTCAAAAACAAAAACTAAAGTTCTTAATTAAAGAAGAACTTAAAAGCGTAAAAAACAATATACCAGAACCTAAAATATTAATTCTACCTCATGCTGGTTATAGCTTTTGCGGCGAAGTAATGGCGGCTGGTTTTAAACAAGTCCAAAATAAAAACATTAATAGGGTAATTATAATAGCTCCATCACACAGAGCCTTTAATGGCATCTGTTTTGACGAAAACAAAACTTGGGCCACGCCAATTAGTAGAATAAAACTTGAAAATAAAGTTATTGAAAATATTAAAAATGAAATTAAAGATGATCAGTTTTTATTTGAAAGTAGATATCATAACTATGAACATTCAATTGAGGTTCTTTTACCATTTTTAGAGGTTATATTAGATGATTTTAAAATTATTCCTATTTTAATAGGAAAGTCTGATCCAGATAAAAATAAAAAATTAGTAAATGTTTTAAAACAATACATAAACAAAAATACACTTGTAATAATAAGTTCAGATTTATCTCATTATCCTAATAAAAAAATAGCTCAAAGAGAAGATCAAAAAACTATTGCCAGCATAATAAGTGGTGATTTAGAAAAATTCAATAAACGATTAAAACAACCTAAAAGATTTGCCACTTATGCCTGTGGTAGTGAGGCAATTAAAATCGCTTTAAGGCTTAAAAAAGCCCTTAACCTAAAAGAAGGTCATTTTATAAAATACCAAAATTCTGGTGATGTTAGTGGAGGAAACTCGAAAGTTGTAGGATATGGAGCCATAAGCTTTAACTAAAAAAACATGAAAGATAAAAATAAAAAAATATTAAAAAAAATTGCAAAAGAAAGTATTAAAAAAGCTATAATAGGGGAGGGGGTTAAATTGAATTTTGAAAATATTGATAGTGAATTAAATAAAAAAAGAGGCATATTTGTTACCCTTTATAAAAATAACCGCTTAAGAGGCTGTATAGGGAAGGTTAAAGAAAATAAAAAACCAATCTATAAATCAGTTTCTGATATGGCAATATCAGCTGCCTTAAAAGACAATCGTTTTCTACCAGTAACCTTAGAAGAAATAGATGATCTAAATATTCAAATCTCGATTTTATCATCTTTAAAAAAAATAGATAAGCCTAAAAAAGAAATAAAACTTGGTAAGCATGGCGTATACATAGAAAAGGCATTTAACACAGCTGTTTATTTACCAGAAGTAGCCAAAGAAACAAACTGGAGCCTTAATGACTATATGAGCAACTTATGTAAAAAAGCCGGCCTAGAAGAAAGAGCTTGGCAAAAGGGAGATATTAATATATATATTTTTACTACTAACACTATTTAAATGTTATTAACTGGATTTTTATTATTTATTTTTTTAGCTATAACGGGAGCCTTATTACTTATATTTGGGAAAAATAAACCCACTATTTTAATACTTGGTAAAATATTATTACTAATAGGGGTAACAACCCTATTAGTAATATTAATATTTTTTTTAAGAAATTTTAAGTAATTATTTATTAAATTTTATGAATCAAGAAAAATTAAAAATTGGCTTAATATTTGGAGGACGCTCTTTTGAACATGAGGTTTCTTTAGTATCAGCAAGATCAATTTTAAATGCTTTAGATAAAAATAAGTATAAAATAAAACTGTTCGGTATCACTAAAGAAGGCTATTGGGTTCAAGGCAAAACCGCCAAAAAGCTTTTAAAGGGAAAGGAGATAAAAAGAAAACGCCGCTTATCATTACCAAAATCAACAAAGGAAATTGACATATTTTTTCCTGTTCTTCATGGCCCATTTGGAGAAGATGGAACAATTCAAGGTCTTTTAGAAAGTATTAGAAAGCCTTACGTGGGAGCTGATGTTTTAGGCTCAGCTCTAGGTATGGACAAGGTAGCCCAAAAAATAATTTGGGAGAATTACAAATTACCCATAACAAAATTTAAGTGGTTTTTAAAAAAAGATTGGGAGTATAAACAAAAAACCTATATTGAAAACATTGAAAAAACTCTAGGCTATCCCTGCTTTGTTAAGCCAGCTAATTCGGGCTCCAGTGTAGGTATTTCAAAAGCAAAAAATAAGAATGAACTCATTAAGGGTGTTTACGGGGCTGCTAGATATGACAATAAGGTTATAATTGAAAAAGCTGTTCCAAATGCTCGTGATATAGAAGTTAGCATTTTGGGAAACGATAACCCAGCCGCATCTTTGCCAGGCGAAGTAATACCAAGTAATGAATTTTATGATTATGAGTCAAAGTATATTAAAGGAGCTACCAAAGAAATTATACCTGCAAAATTACCTAAAGAAACAATAGCTAAGCTACAAAAAATAGCCATAAAGGCCTACCGGGCAATTGAATGCAAGGGCATGGGTAGAGCTGACTTTCTTATTCCCCAAAACACTGATGAAATATTTTTAAATGAAATTAATACCTTGCCAGGCTTTACCTCTATTAGTATGTATCCAAAACTTTGGCAAGCTTCAGGCTTAACCTATAGCAAACTTTTAGACAAGTTAATCAAGCTTGGTTTAAAAAGATTTAGAAACATTGAACAGTTGCATTTTAGCTATAAACCTAAAATTAAATGGCATGCCAAATAAACATAAATATGACAATAGGGCTTCACGTAAATATAGCACTAGATCAGCTTTTATAGAACAAAGGCATAAAAGAATTAAAAGATTCTTTATTATTTCTATAGCCATGATTATCCTATTGTCTATTTTATATGTCTTATTATTAAGCCCTTTATTTAAAATAAAAAAAACAACCATTAGTTTTAAAAATGGCCCCTTTTTAACATCAAAGCCAGAAATATTATCTAAAATTAGACAACAAATCAACCAAAAAAAGGGCTTTTTCCAACAAAATAATATTTTTCTTTTAAAAAATAAAACAATAAAAAAGGAGTTTAGCCAGGATACTAGAATTAATTCTATTTTAATAGAAAAAGATATCTTCCCACCATGCGAAATTAACCTTATCATAGACGAATCAAAGCCAGTAGCTAATTTATCAGTTTTAGGTGGAAATGACTATTTTATTAGCTCAAAAGGAGAAATAATCCAAAAAAATAGACCATCATTACCCCCCAAAAGCCCCAAAGATACCCCTACAAACCATATAACAACCCTTAATAATGAAATAGATTCTAGGGAAAGCACTCCTAAAATTACCTTTAATAAGCGAAATAGCGAAAATATTGAAACCCTGCCTTGGATATATGACAAAACAAGCTTAAATATTAAGTCTAAAAAAGCCTCAGAATTATTCAATAAAATAATTAATTTTATTAATTCTGGTGTTTTTGAGAAAAACAACATTGCTATATCTAAAATAAACCTAGAAGAAAAGAGTGGGGGCGTTATTGATATTAATATATTCACTCAAGATGACTGGAACATAAAACTTAATTCTGAAACCAATTTTACAAAGCAAGTTCAAAATTTAAAGCTTATTTTACACAATAAAATAAAAAATACTAATGACCTAGAATATATTGATCTTAGATTTAATAATAGAGTTTTTTATAAAAATAAAGAAGAGAATAAAAAACTTAAATCATATGACTAAAAATGTTTAAATAAAATTAACTTACTTAAATAAAATTAACTAAATACCCATAAAAGGGTATTTCTTTTTTATACTTAATTTTAGAGATTTAATATTATTGGTATATTAGTTAGTAAAATAATTAATATAGTATTATATAAAAACTCTCCTTATTTTTATTTAAGAAGAGTTTAAAGATTTTTATATATTATTTTGTATAAAATTAATTAAAATTAATAAATTTATAACTTTATCCTAAATGCTTAAATTGATAATAATAAGCTAGGCGGGTCGTAAAAGGTATCTTGTGCGACGCATTACCACTTATCTTTTGCATTATCACCCACTAATAAGGCAAGGTTTAATCAGGTATAAACATCTTACCAAAGCCAGTGGGCTTTTCAGGGTAATAATCTATTTGTTGTTTTGCTTCATTTATATCAGTCCATGCTCCAACATATTCTTTAACAAAAAATATTCCGATTAGAAGAACAAAAATAGTAAAAAGTATTAATATAATAAAAGAAAGGCCTGGGCTAATTTGCCTCCTCCACCAACTTTGTGTATCAAGATTTAAATCTGACATAATAATTAATTTAAATATTTAAAAATTTTATAATAAATAATCTTCTGGATTAACAGGAACCCCATTTAATCTTACACCAAAATGAAGATGAGGACCAGTAGAAAATCTGCCAGCGCCAGGAGTACCAGGCATTCCCCCACTTTTAGCAATAAGGTCTCCTCTTTTAACATATTCCCCTTCTTCTACAAAAAACTCACTAACATGTCCATATAAGGTAGAAAATTCATCATTGTGAATAATCATTATATAACTATACCCCATTCCACCATATTTAGCTCTTGCTACATAGCCAGCTGCTGGAGCCCGTATAGGGGTTCCTTGAGATGCTCTTATATCAATGGCAGAGTGTTCACCTAACCAATGTCTAAAGGGATAGTCTGGATCATGAAAGGTTGCTGTTATAAAAGTGCTTGGAACAGGCCAAGAAAATATAACTCTCCCCTCTTCTTCCATTAATTTTTGAGCAATCTTTTCTTGTTTTTCTTTAATTTCTTTCCTAGCTTGTTGTTCCAAAGATTTAATCTCCCTTTCTATATTTTCCTGCTTTTTAATAACATCCGCTAAAAGAGATTGAAAACGCCATTCTACTCCTCTAGTTTGATCTAAAATAAGTTCTTTGCTTTGCTCCTGGGCTTGTAAACTGGCCCTAGAATCTCTTAAATCTTTTTTTAAGCTAACTAAATCAGCCAGCTCCTCTCTTAGGTTGACCTCATAAGCTCCTAATCCTTCTTTGATTGTTTTAGAAGCCTTAAGAGAATCATTTATTTTAGAGTGAAGAGAATTTAAATAACGAAATTGATTTAAAACCTGAGATAAAGAATTTTCTAAAAAAAGCATCCCTAGAGGCTTTTTATTGTCATATAAATTTAAAATTTGAATGAGATGCTTAATTTGATTTTTTATTTCTTGTAATTTTTTCTCTTGTTTTAAAATCTTTTTCTGAATATTTTCTATAATAAGGGTCTGAGAGTCTATTTCTTTTTGTTTGCGTTTAATCTCTGACTCTTTCTGAGCAATCTGGGTTTTTAAAATATAAATTTCATTTTCTAAACTTTTAACATCTTTTCTTGCATTTTGAATTTTTTGTTCATAAATTTCTTCCTCTTCTTTTAAGTCTTCAATATCTTGTTGATATTTATCAATTTCTTGATTAATTTCATCTACTTTTTCAGACTCCACATTTAACTCTAAGCTAAAAACATTGCCCTTTAACAAAAAAAGGCCAAGACAAATGCTTAATAATAAAAATAATATCTTTTTATTCATTTTTTAATTTATTAATAGCCTTTTCTATTCTTTTGATACTTAATTCTTTGCCCAATGTTGCAGCTATTTTATTGGGTTGAGGAGAATTTTTTTGACAAGACAAAGCCACTCTTGTGGGCCAAAATATATCCCCAGTCCCATATTTATCAGCCAAATTTTTTAAAATATCTTGTATCTTATTAGCATTAAATTCTTTAAGGCTAATTTTATCAAACTCATCTTTAACTATCTTTAAGTTGGTTATTGTTTTTTTATCAGACGTAAGTTTCCAGTTTAATATTTCTTTTGAATAATCAATGTCTTGAAAAAATAATCGAGAAAGATCTATAATATCTTTTAAAGTATTCATTCTATTTCTTTGAATGGAAACCACACTTTTAATATAACTTATATCAAACTCCCTACCATTAATTGCCTTAAAGCTTCCCTTATCAATTTCTTGAAAATAATTGGTTGTTCTTAAAAAAGGCATAACCTTATGAACCAAATCATCTAAATTCATTTTTCTAATATATCTACCATTAATCCAGTTTAATTTTTCTATATTAAATATTGCTCCAGATTTTTGGATTTTTTTTAAGGAAAAACTATTAATTAATTCATTTAAAGTAAAAATCTCTTGTTCTGTGCCTGGATTCCAACCCAATAAAGCTAAAAAATTTATAAGAGGCTGTTTTAAATATCCCTTTTTAAGAAAGTCCCCTACTGAAACATCTCCTTGTCGTTTAGATAATTTGGAATGATCTTTGTTTAATAATAAGGGAACATGAACAAATTTTGGTAACTGCCAATTAAAAAAATTATATAAAATTATATGTTTTGGGGTTGAAGAAAGCCACTCCTCCCCTCTTATTACATGAGTGATCCTCATATCATGGTCATCAATAACATTTGCTAAATGATAAGTAGGCCAACCGTCTGATTTTAAAAGAATCTGGTCATCTATATCAACTGTATTATAGGTAATTTTACCTCTTATAACATCTTCAAAAACAATATTCTCTTCATCTTCGGGCACTTTTAGGCGTATAACATAGGGCAAGCCTTGGTCAATTTTATCTTTAACCTGTTTTTGGTTTAAATCCCTACAATGTCCATCATATCGAGGTGGCAAATTATTTTCTTTTTGTTTTTCCCTTAATTTATCTAGTCTTTCCTTAGAGCAAAAACAATAATAAGCCCTGCCTTTATCAACCAATTCTTTTACTTTTTCTTGATATTTTTTTAAATTTTCAGATTGGAAAATTGGACCCTTGTCCCAAGGTAAATCTATATTTTTTAAAATTTCAATAAAATTATTTACTGCTTTATCAACCAATCTCTTCCTATCAGTATCTTCTATTCTTAAAATAATCTCTCCCTTATTTTTCTTGGCAAAAAGCCAATTATAAAGGTAGGTTCTTAGTCCGCCTATGTGAAGATAACCCGTAGGAGAAGGGGCAAATCGTACTCTTATATTTTTTATTTTGTGCTTTCTATTCTTTGCCATATTTTTTTAAAATCTTTATTTTTAATCTTTATATTCCAAAATATTAATAACCATAAATAAATTCTGCCTAAATATAAAAGAAAGGTCCAAAAATACTCTTTTAAATTATTGGGATAACTAAAAAATAATTTAATGCCTTGTCTTATCTCCTGAAAAAAACTTCTATCTTTACTGGTCTGATCTTGAAGATAACCACCCGTAGAGCGAACTTTTTGCTTTAACCAATCCTTAAAGTTATTTGGGTATTTAACATAAACTATAGCTTTAGGTTGATACTTAACCCTTAAGCCTTTGTCTCTTAGCTTTTTAGTAATAACACCATCATCGGCTAGGGAATTTTCTGGTATCTCAGGTATAACATTTTTAATGCCATATAAATATCCAGAACAAGGAAAGCTATTATTTTTTAAACGCATTTGATGAGCTGCATTAGTTAAAAAATAAGACCAATAACCAAATATATTACTTTTTTTTAAAATGCTTACAGGCCTACCCGTCACTGCCCCAACGTTTTTTTTATTTAATAAATTTAAAATATAATAAATACTTTTATCTTCTATATATACATCTCCATCAGTAAGTATTATTAAATCCCCTGTCACTTTTTTAAAAGCTTGATTTAATGCAGCTGGCTTCCCCTCCCCCTTATCCTTTAAAAATTTAATTTTAGGATTATTTATATCTTTAACCATTTCCCCGGATTCCTTGTCAGGAGAAACTATTAAAATCTCCCAATTTTCCAAAGTTAATTCTTTTAGGTTTTTTATAACCCTATTTAAAGCCTTTAAAAGCGTCTTTTTTTCATTGGCGCTTGTTATAATCACCGAAATCATATTTTTTCTCTAACAGCTTTTTCCACTTTTTTACTATCAATGCGAATATCAGCTCTTTTTAGCTCTACCATTTTTTGGCCAATAGCTTTGTGCACTTCTTGACCTGCTGCAACCATATTGGCAATTTCATCGGCTATCTTATCAATATAAACATTTTTCAATTCTTCGTTAATCAAGCTACCATTATTTCTGTAAATTTTTTCCAAGGCATTTGTTAAAACTCGATCCGATTCTATCTCTACCCTACCATATTTATCAAAAGTATCATCCATAATTTTTTCAAACCTTTTCTTTACATTAGGGCTAAGTCTAAAATCATCTAATTCAATTAACTTTGATAATTTTTCAGATGCAGAATTAATAGCTTTTTCTTTTTTTTCTATTTGGTTTTTTTTATCCTCAGGATAAAAACTTTCAAGATTAAATCTCATAATAATATAACTTTTAATTAAATTGATATTTTTTTAAAATAAAATATTTTGGACCTTTGGGCGATAATTTACTTTCCATTAAATCAATTGATTCAATTAAATCTTCCCCATTAAAATCGTTAAAATAATCTAAAGTAATTTTTTTTGGCTTTTTGAATCTAGCTAGCGTTATATGGGGCACCCAAATTTTCTTACTAGGCTTATAATCAATTTTACTAACAAGGGCCCTTTCAACTCTTTTATGAAGATTTTCTAAGAGATTATTTCTTTCCATTACCTTTAAAAATAATACTCTAGTTCGTTCTTTTTTAGGAAAGCAATCTATTTTTTTAACTTTAATTTTTATATTATCTGGTTTTTTTATATTTTTCAACACCTCCCCTACTTTTTCAATCTTAGCTTTTTCTAAATAACCTAAAAAATGATCTGTTATGTGTAAATTTTCTTTGTCTACCCATTTTGCATTAATAAACCTTTTTCTATAATTTTTGCTCCAATTAAAAATTTTATCCTTTACTTTTTTAGATAGATTAAAGGCTATAAAACATCTTTTTTTTATCATAAAGGGTTTCTTTAATTATATCTAAATTTTTAATTTAAACCTTAATTAAATTATAGCACACCCTTTCAATTTTGTTAATTTTTGATATACTATATTATATATATTTTTTTATAAATATATAAAATATTAGCACTCAAAGGGCTTGACTGCTAAATCATTTATGCTAAAATAAACAAAAATAATAAAATATATTTTTATGCATAATTTTACCCTTAAGGCTCAAGAAGCCATTCAAGAGGCTCACAATATTGTAACTGAAAACAATCAACAAAAAGTTGATAGTCCCCATTTAGCAATAGCTTTAATAAAGCAACAAGATGGAGTTGTTTTGTCTTTGTTAAAAAAAATAGAAGTGAATGTAGAAAAATTAAAATCTGAATTATTTGAACTCGTAGAAGATTTACCTCAAATTAAAGATTCAAAAAGTCTATCGAATTTAGAGGTTTATGTCACTCCCTTACTTCAAAGAACAATATTATATGCCACTAAAGAGGCTAAAAAGCTAAATGACGAATATGTTAGCACAGAACACCTATTTTTAGCCCTTCTTTCAATTCCCTCTCCAATAAAAGATGTTTTAGACAGCTTTGGCCTAGATAAAGAAAAAATATT
Source organism: Patescibacteria group bacterium (assembly GCA_035269445.1). Lineage (GTDB taxonomy): Bacteria > Patescibacteriota > Patescibacteriia > UBA2591 > UBA6264 > DATFJC01. The sequence goes on along the minus strand of DATFJC010000015.1, from coordinate 8,772 downwards.
AAAGGTACTCTCAGATGTAAGAGGCGGCGAAAGAGTCACAAGTCCAAGCCCAGAAAATAAACAGCAAGCTATTAAAAAATATACCTTAAACCTAACCAAAATGGCCAGCGATGAAAAATTAGATCCCATTATTGGAAGAGATGAAGAAATAAGAAGGGTTGTCCAGGTTTTAAGCCGTAGAACTAAAAATAACCCAGTTCTTATAGGTAAGGCTGGTGTTGGGAAAACTGCTATCGCAGAAGGACTAGCTCAAAGAATTGTAGCTGGTGATGTACCAGAGTCTTTAAAAAACAAAGAGCTTATATCCTTAGACCTTGGGGGCATGATAGCGGGCACCAAGTTTAGGGGTGAATTTGAAAACAGACTAAAAACGGTTTTAAAAGAAATTAAAAAATCTGGTCAGTATATTCTTTTTATTGATGAATTGCACACTTTGGTAGGAGCTGGACGGGCTGAAGGAGCCATTGATGCCTCTAATATGCTAAAGCCGGCTCTAGCACGAGGAGAGCTCCATTGTATAGGAGCCACCACACTAAAAGAATATCAAAAATATGTTGAAAAAGATTCTGCCTTTGAAAGAAGATTTCAACAAGTTTATGTTAAAGAGCCATCAATTGAAGATACAGTAGCAATTCTTAGGGGTATTAAGGAAAAATACGAAGTACACCATGGCATCAGAATAACTGATGATGCTCTTATGTCAGCTGCTAAACTCTCTAATAGGTACATAACAGAAAGATTCTTACCAGACAAGGCAATTGACTTAATGGATGAAGCAGCATCTGCCCTTAGAATGGAAATTGAAAGTAGGCCTGAGAAATTAGATCAATTAAAAAGAAAACAAAGACAGCTTCAACTTGAAATAACGGTTTTAAAAAAAGACAAAAAATCAAACAAAGATAAGCTAGAAAAATTAAAAAAAAGAAGCGCAAATATTAAAGAAAAGATTAAAAATTTTGAAATTAGGTGGAAAACTGAGAAAGATAATATATCTGATATCCATGAGATGAAAGAAAAAATAGATGAATTAAAGCAAAAGTCAGAAATTGCCGAAAGAAAAGGGAACTTACAAAAAGTAGCAGAAATTAAATACGGAAAAATTCCAAAGCTAAAACAAAATATTAAAGATTCTCAAAAGAAATTAGCAAAAATACAAAAAAATAATAGAATTTTAAAAGAAGAAATAGGTGAAGATGAAATAGCTAAAGTAGTAGCAAGATGGACTGGAATTCCAGTCTCTAAAATGCTAGAAGAGGAAAGTAAAAAATTAGCTAAAATGGAAGAAGAAATACATAAAAGGCTTGTTAATCAGAAAAAAGCCGTAAAAGCTGTATCCAATGCAATTCGTAGATCTCGCACTGGCATGTCTGAAGAAGATAGACCTATTGGCTCTTTTATATTTTTAGGCCCAACTGGGGTTGGAAAAACAGAGCTAGCTAAAAGCTTAGCTGAATTTTTGTTTGATACTGAAAAAGCTTTAATTAGAGTTGATATGTCAGAGTATATGGAAAAACACGCTGTATCTAAAATGATAGGATCACCTCCTGGTTATGTTGGCTTTGAATCTGGCGGTCAATTAACAGAAGAAATTAGAAAAAAACCCTATAGTGTTATCTTATTTGATGAAATTGAAAAAGCCCATCATGACGTTTTCAATATGTTATTACAGATTTTAGATGAAGGTAGATTAACAGATGCTAAGGGCCGTTCTGTTAACTTTAAAAATGCAGTTATAATAATGACTTCCAATCTTGGCAGTGGTATAATACATGATTATATTAAGAAAAAAGAAATAGGCTTTAACTCTCCAACCGAAAAAACAATCTCTAGAAAAAATATTGAAAAACAAATCCGAAAAGAATTAAAAAATACCTTTAAGCCTGAATTTTTAAATAGAATTGATGAAACAATTATTTTTGAAGCTCTTACTAGAAAAAATATTAAAAAAATCATAGAACTTCAGCTCAAACAAGTAAAAGAAAGATTAGCAAAAAAAGATATTAATTTAACAATAACCAATGCAGCTAAAAAAAGGCTAGCTAAGTTAGGTTTTGACCCCCTATATGGAGCTAGACCCTTAAAAAGAGTTATTCAAAAACAAATCTTAGACCCCTTATCCTTGAAAATAGTAAAATCTGGGAAAAATCAAAAAAAGACATTTAGGGTAAGCCTAAAAAAAGGAGAAATAGTTTTTAAATAAAATATTATGAATAAAAAAAATACTAGCATTCTGGTCGCAATAATCATTAGCCTTATCCTGCTTAGCCCCTTAAGACTTTTGGCTAAGGAAGACTTTAACCCCAACAATATTATTTCCAACCAAGAACTATTTGACTATAACTCCATGAGCCTAAAAGAAATTCAAGATTTTCTCAATAAACACAATGGAGTATTAAAAACATATAAAGCTAAAAGCATTAATGGCAAAGAACTTAAAGCCTCAGAAATAATTTTTAATGCAAGTCAAAAACATAAAATTAACCCTCAAATTCTTTTGACTCTACTTCAAAAAGAACAAACCCTAATTACCACCCCGCCCCAAAAAGAAACTCAATTAAAATGGGCTACTGGATTTGCAGCCTATGATCACAGAAAACCAGTAGAAAGATTTGGTGGTTTTGGAATACAAGTAGATAGAACTGCCTGGCGCTTAAGATATTATCTAGAGCACCCTTGGGATTTTAGACATAAAGCAGGACAAACCTATAATATTAGTTATCACAAAGTTACTCCAGAAACTTCTGCAACAGCTGCCCTTTATAATTACACCCCTCATATACAAGGAAATAAACTTTTTTTTGAAATATGGAACAATTGGTTTAAAAAAGAAACAGCACCAGAAAACGGCACCCTAGTCAGAGCAAAAGACCAAGCTGGTGTTTATTTAATAGAAAATAATAAAAAACGCCCCTTTATATCAAAAAGTATTTTTTTATCAAGATATAATTTTAAAGACGTTCAAGAAATAGACCCAAAAAAACTATCAAGCTATAAAACGGGTGATCCAATAAGATTTCCAAATTATTCTTTAATACAAGGATCTTTAGGAGAACTGTTCCTCTTAGATGACAACAAAAAAAGACCTATTTCACAATCAATGTTTAAAAAAATAGGCTTTCACCCCGGAGAAATTTTAAAGGCAGATGAAAAGGCTTTAGAAATTTATAAACCAGGCAATCCTGTTGTTTCCCCCTACCCCAGTGGTAGTCTTTTACAAAACAAAAACAATAAAGCAGTTTTTTATGTTAGGGAAGACACTAAACATCCTATTATAGATGCTAAAATACTTCATAATAATTACCCTTATAATTCTATTATCAAAGTAACCCCAGAAGAACTAAGCACTTTTAAAAATGGATCAGCAATTAAATTTAGAGATGGTACTCTTTTAAAAACCAAAGATAAAAGCACTGTTTATCTTATCGCAAAAGGAAAAGCTAGACCCATTTATTCAAGTCAAACATTTAATGCTCTAGGTTATGACTGGAGCCATATTATTAATGTATCTAAAAATATTTTAAATATTCATCCTCAAGGAGAGGTTTTTAAAATAGAAGACCAAATTTAATATGACAAAACCAAAAAAGAAAAATAAAGAAACTAATATTCAAAAAATTGTTAACCATTATTTTTATACAAAAGGTTACACTTTAGACGAAATTAGGAAAAACGCTAAAAAGAAAAAAATTATTTATTCTCGTTTTACTAAACCAGCTAAACAACTTTTAGAATTAGCTGGATCCTTAAAAAAGGCTCAAAATTCTATTACAATAGTTGCTAAATGGGCTAAATCTCGCAATCTAGACTACGCAATTGAAACTGTTTTTAAAAAATGGCCTGAATTAGATAAGCTTAAGCCAAAAGAGAAGGTTAAAAATGCTTATTATCAAGGCAATCCCATGATTTGGAAAAAGACTGAGAAAAAATGGTATGTTATAGATGAAGATGGAAATTGGAGAGAATTTGCAGGAGAGGAAAATGACATTGAATGGAAAATAAAAGATTAAAAATATGACTAAAAATAATTTTAAAAAAACAAAAATAATATTTTTTGGGACCCCTAAATTTGGGGCTGATATTTTAAATAAATTAAACGATCACTTTTCTATTCAAGCTGTAATTACAACCCCAGATACTAAAAAAAGAAATGGTAAAATAATCAAAACCCCGGTTAAAAGACTAGCACAAAATAAAAATCTGGTAATATTTCAACCCTTAAAACTTAAAAATAATGAAAAATTAAAAAATAAATTATTAAAATTAGATCCAGATTTTTTTGTAGTTGCCTCTTATGGACTTATAATCCCTAAAAAAATATTAGAAATACCAAACTTTGCACCATTAAACATACACCCTTCCCTACTTCCTAAATATAGGGGGGCTTGCCCTATTAGAGCTGCAATTAAAAATGATGATGAACTTACTGGCGTTACTATTATTAAAATGGACCAAAAGCTTGATCATGGCCCTATTTATAAACAAGAGAAGTTAAAGATAAAATCTGATTACGACTACAAAAAACTAAAAATGGAATTACTTAATTTAAGCAAAGAACTAATAGTAAAAACTATTAAAGATATTTTACAAAAAAATATTAAATCAACACCTCAAAATCATAAAAAAGCTAGCTATACACATAAACTTTGCAAAAAAGATGGTAAAATAAATTGGGATCAAGATGCTCAAAAAATTAAAAAGCTTATTCAGGCTTACTGCATAAAACCTGGAAGCTATACTAAAATTCATTTGCCAAAAACCAAACTACATAATAATATTTTAAAAATATTTAAAACTAATATTTTTAAAAAATCAGGTCCAACCGGAAAAATATTTTTAACTAATAATAATTGGCCTGGAGTTTATTGCAAAGAAAATGCCTTAATACTTGAAAAAATTCAATTACCTGGCAAAAATATAGTTTCAGGCAAAGACCTATACAATGGTCATAATATAATCAAAAAGGCAAAATTAAAATAAATTAAAATAAAAAAATAAAGACTCTTTAATAGAGTCTTTTTTATATACCAAAAAATTACCCTCCGAATTAATTTTTTTGAACTAAAAAATAGTTACTCTTTTTTTTCTTCTTCGCCCACATCAGGTATATCACTTTTGGTTTCAGGTTCAGGAAAATCTGGTGTTACGTCAGATAAATCTTCGGGCGTTTCCTTAGCAGAAGGAATTTCTTCCTCTTCCTCTTCCTCTATTTCAGAAATGTCCATTTCCTGTTTACCAGTAAAGCTTAATACAACAAGACCTAAACCTATTATCCCTAAAATTAAAGAGACGACAAACTTAAATCCGCCGAAAGCATACATATAAACAGCTAACAACAAAAGAATAATACCTATTATGAGTTTTGTGCTTTTTCCACTCATATTTTTAATAATTTAATTTTTTATCGACCTATATATATTATAACAGATATAAAATAAATTAAAATATGTACATGTGGACAATCTACCTTATGTTATCGTGCCAATATTTAAAAATTTCATAACTAGCAGGTACAGCTAATTTAGTCCCCTCTCCCCCATTTTCAAAAATTACCGTTACAACTATTTCGGGATTTTTAAAAGGAGCGTATCCAGTAAACCAAGAATGTGGATTTTTGTTTCCACCCACTTCAGCCGTACCAGTTTTACCTGCTACCTGAAAACTAAGACTATCAAGATATCTAGCACTGCCCCAATCTACAGCTGCTTTTAAGCCTTTTTGAACAAGCTCTATATTTTTTTTATCTGCTATATTTTTATTAATAGCATTATAATTAATTTTTTCCACCTCACCAGACTGAGCATCAAGCATATGAGTAACTAAATGAGGTCGCCAAAGATTTCCACCATTAGCGATAGCACTAGTATAATTGGCAACTTGTAAAGGAGTAACTAAAATATCACCCTGTCCTATAGCAACATGATAAGTATCACCAATATACCAAGACTCATTTTTTATTCTTTTTTTCCATTCTGGATCTGCTAAAAAACCGTCTGACTCACTCGGTAAGTCAATCCCAGTTTTTTGACTTAACCCAAACACATTAGCATAATTTTTTAAACTTTCTATACCAAGACCAATAAAATCCTTATAACCCCCACCAAGATAATAAAAAAAAGTATTTACTGACTCTGCTAAAGCCTTAACCAGGTCTACATAACCATGACCACCTGACTTCCAATCAGCAAAAAACCATTGCTTCACGCCTATGCCACCAGTTGACAAAATAGTGGTATTTTCATTAATAACCCCCTCACTTAATCCAGCTAAAGCCCAGACTGGCTTTATAGTTGATCCAGGCGGATATTCTCCAGCAATAGACCTAAATACAAAAGGATTACTAGGGTTAGAAGACATTTCCTCATAAGTTAATTTATCTTTAGAGCCAACAGTAAAAAAATTATTATCATAAGTAGGCCAACTAGCTAGCGATAAAATCTCTCCATTTTTAGGGTTTAAAATTACTATAGCGCCAGCACCCAAATCATAACCTTGAACATATTTTTTTAAAACCTCTATCGTCTTAATTTGAAGATCAGAATCAAGGGATAAAATAAGTCCCTTACCAGGAATAGAAGGAGTTATTGATTCTACCTTTTTCTCCCTCCCCAAATAATCAACTTCTATTCTTTTTGCCCCATTTTTACCTTTTAATTCACCTTCGTAATATTTTTCAATTCCAGTTCTTCCTATAAAGTCAGTTATGGTATATTTACCCTTAAGATGTTTATACTCCTCTTTTGTTATATTATCAACATAGCCCAGGACATGAGAAAAAGAATTCTCAGGATTAATATATTCCCTTAGGGCATTGCTTCTCAGCTTAATACCTACTAAATCATTAGTGACAATCATTAATTTCATCGCATTCAAATAATCAATTTTGCTAATTAAAACCTCTGGCTGACTAGAATATAATTTTTTGTTATTAAAAATACTATTTATTTTATTATATAAATCAGCCTCTAATTCACCTTCTTGAGAATAAATTTTCTCTAAATTTAAAATTAATTTATCTTTTAATTCTTGCCTTAACTCTTTCTCGCCTGGAATATCCCCTGGTACTATTATTAAAGAAAAATTAGCCCTATTTTTAGTTAAGGGTCTTTCTTCTTTATCATAAATAAGGCCCCTTTTTGCAATAACCGGCACCGTCCTTATCCTGTTTCCCTCAGCTATATTGCGAAAATAACTGCCTTTAAAAACTTGCAAATAAATAACATAAGATAAAATTAACAAAACTACAATTAAACAAATTGTAGCTATAACATATACACGGCGCCTTTTAACTGGAGGTCCAATTCTGTTTCTATTTATTTTTGAACCTTCTGGCCCTAATGGTCCAGCCCCAACAAAACTTCCCTCTTTATCTTTTTGAGAAAAGCCGGGAACTTTTCCATCTTTAATGTCCTTATCTTTTAATTTTATATCGAATATTCCAGCCATATAACAAAAAAATTAAGAAACTATTTAAAACCGCAAAACTAAGAATATATAAAAAAGATACATTTAAAAGAATGTCAGATAAACCTAGATAATAAGACAAGCGACTTAATAATAAAACTATTATTTTAAAAAATAAACAAGCCACAGATGAAATTATAAAAACATGAAAATGATTAGAAATACTAAACTCTGATAATATAAATTTGTATAAAATAAGAGCCATAAGCAAAAAAGAAGCAAGATATAAGCCATCTGGCAATACAGAGTATAAATCTAAAAAAATACCCCCGAAAATAATACCAAGCCAAACATATAAAGCCTTGTTATTATATCTATTTTTTAAAATATTAATAATTATAAATATAAATAAAATATTTAAAGAGCTTGGTAAAATATTCCAAGAAACATTAACTATAACCAAGAAAAAAATAAAAAATATAAATAAAAGAAGCTTAATAATTCTCATAAAATTTTATGGGATAAGTATTGATACAATACGAAAATTAGAATTAAACATAGGGCTAACTATTAACTCTTGAAAAATATCATTTGGCTTTCTATTAATTCGCTTAACAGTACCTACAGCTATTCCCCTTTTAATATTTTCATCTAAACCAGAAGTAACTATTGTATCATTCTTAGAAATCATTACATCAACTGGCACATACTTCATTTTAATACTTGAACCAAATTGTCCCTGCACAATTCCAGAAACTAATCTACTCTTTGATTGTATGTCAGCAGATATTCTAGAACTTTGATTAAATAATGGCATTAAAGAGGAAATATCTTGACCAACTTTACTAATTGTCCCTATAAGAGCGCCTTTGGAATCTGTTACTGCTAGACCATCTTTTATGCCCTTTGAACTACCCTGATCTAATATAAACCAAGTTGTATTATTTTCTTGTTTTTTGCCAATAACATTAGCCATAACAAAATTATTTTTTGATTCTTCTAAAAAATTAAGATGTTTTCGTAAAAGCTCGTTTTCTTTTTTATAAGAAGAAAGCTTAACTTGACCAATATTATTACAAGACTGACTTTCTGACAAAGAATTAAAATACAAAAATTTTTGAATACCATGTCCAATGTTTAAAAAAATTTTTTCTCCATTTAAGAGAAAAATTAAAACAAAGCAAACTATTATAACAAGCAAACCTGCTAGTTTTTTCATAAAAATAAATTTACATTTTTAAATTATTAAACTTTAATTTAAGGAGTAATTGGAGTAGAAGTAACATGACTATCAATCACTGCACCAGTAGGATAATTTTCATCAGAGGGTATCTCTATTACATCTTCCCATTTAAAGCCAAGATTAGTAAA
>DATFJC010000014.1:0-5305 GCA_035269445.1 Patescibacteria group bacterium | reverse complement strand
CCATGTGCCTGACTGAATTCTTTGTTAAGGCTATTAATCTCTTTTTTTAATTGATCTATTTTTTCTTTTCCTTCAATTTTTTTTATTTCCTTTTCTTTGGCAATCATTTTTTCTTCTAGATCATCGTGCCTGCTGCCATGTGCCTGACTGAATTCTTTGTTAAGGCTATTAATCTCTTGTTTTAATTGATCTATTTTTTCACTAGGCTTTTTTTCGCTTCCAGACACCTCCTCTACTTTTTTGTTTTTTGGAGACATTTTTTCAAGACTCATATAAAATTATATTATCTTTTTATATTATAAAAAATGGTTACTCTTCTATCTTAGAATTCTCATCAATAATCTCTTTTTTAACCTTTACTATCTCTTCTTCCACAATCTCATCTAAATTAGGGACTCTTTCTCTTAAAAACTTCATTTTATCTTCTTGGCTTTTTTCTTTCACCTTTTCAAACTCTTGGGCATCTTCTTTTTTTAATTCTTCCATTAAGCGTAAAATAGTCCTCTTTTCTACTAATTCACCAAACTTATTAATAAGAGCCATTTTCTTTTGATCAGGCAATTCTTCTAAGCCTAATTTAGTAATTAAATTGGTTTTTAAAAGTTCTTCTTTGTTCATAAAATATATTTTAATTTAATTATATAATTCTATTATATCCTCAAAAATATTTTGTTGCAAGGGGTTTTTAAACAAAAAACTTATTAATTATTTTTTATAAGCATATTTACAAATATTTTTAAAATCGCACCACTCACACATTCTTCCAGGTTTTGGGGGGAAATTACTTTTATTTATTTTATCTATAGTTTTTACAAAATCTTCTTTTATGTTTTGTAATTCTTTGTCTTTGCCTAAAAATGAAAGCTTTTTATTATCAGCAAGATAATAATAGCTTAATTTAGAAATTTTATAATCCTTAAACACGGAAAGGTTTTGAGCCGCTAATTGATATAAGAGAAGTTGTGTTTTTTTTCTTTTGGGCACCTTATCTGATTTAGGGGCCTTGCCGGTTTTATAATCAATAAGCTCAAGGCCTTGTTTGGTTTTATCAACCCTATCTATTTTACCCTTAATATTATATTTACCCACTTTAACATTAAAATTTTTCTCAACTCCAATAATATTAGGCTGTTCTTTAATAAATCTTTTATAAAAAGACCTTAACATTTCCCTTCCCTTTTGCCTGTATTCTTGTTTAAGCCTTTTATTTTTATACCAATCATCTATCCATTCTTTTTCATATATAGCTAAAAGATCTTTAATGTCTATTAATGGCTTAGATTTTTTTTCTTTTTGAGAGAAAATATTACCTTGTTTGCTTTTTTTAATTTTCTGCCAGTTATTAACAAATTTTTCTAAGGTTTTATGTATAGTAGTACCAAAACTAAAAGTATGCTTACCCTTAATAGGTATGTTTAATAAAAAATTAAACTTATATTGCAAAGGACAGGTTTGAAATGCTTGATACTGAGAAAAACTAAAACGCTTAGGAATAAAGGGTTTAACCTTTTCATTCTTATCTTTATTATCTACAAAAGACTTTTGTTTAGCAAGATAATCATTTTTCAATTTAACTTGTTTGGTTTTTTTATCAACAAAATTTAATTCATGCAAAAAACGAGACGGCTTTTTTTCTCTTTTACCACCATAGTCTTTTGCAGCAGTTAAAAACAGATTATCCTTAGCTCTTGTCATTGCTACATAAAAAAGCCTTCTTTCTTCTTGAAGGTGAACGTCTCCCTCGGGAATAATTTCATTGCCAAGCTTATCAGGTATCTCTATAACTGGCTTTCTCCTTATAGTAGGAAATCGTCTTTTAACTAAACCAACCACAAAAACATTTTTCCACTCTAATCCCTTTGCCCCATGAATGGTTGTAACAGAAACTGAATCTGGTCCTTCTACCAAATCTTCTAAGGATCCTGTATCGCCTGTCTCTGACATTAAATCAATCATATTTAAAAACCCTGAAATACTAGCATTATCTTCAAGAGATTCAAATTTTTCTACATATTTAAAAAACTGATTAATATATGAAAGAGATTGAATGTCTTCTCTTTTATCATCCTTAGCCCCTGAACTTATTTTTTTTAAATAGCCAGAATCTTGTAAAAAAGAATAAATAACCCTACTAACAGGTTCTTGGTTGGCTAATTGAGAATGTTTTTTAATAAGGCCTAAAATATTTTCAATAACCTTTCTAGTACTTTCAGAAATACTTTTTATTTGAGAATGATTTTTTAAGGCTTGATGCAAGGAAATGGACTTTTTCTTAGCATAATAATTAATATTTATTAAATCCTCAATATTGATTTGGTCAGAAAAAATACAAGAACTAAGTATTTTATAAAAAGAAACACTATCATGATAATCAACCAAAATCCTTAAATAAGATAAAATATTAATTATGACTGTTTTTTTAAAAAGACCACTACTAGCTAAAAATTGAAATGGGACATCAGCATTTTTTAGCATATTACAAAAATTTTTAGCTTGGCTATTAGCCCTAACCAATATAGCAAAGTCGTTCCAAGACAAATTGGGATCATTCTTTTTCATTTTAATAATTTTTTCTATTACCCCACCAGCCTCTTGATATTGATTGGAAAAATTAAGATACTTAACTTTGCCCTTTTCATCTTTAGCTGATTTTAATTTTTTTTGTATTTCTTTTACTTGGGCCTCTAAACGAGCTGGGTTATTTTGTTGAATAAATTTATATGCTTTATCTAAAATATTTTGTCCAGAACGATAATTTTTTACTAATACAATTCTTTTTAAATTCTTATAATCTTTAATAAATTGTAAAACATTGTTATAGGCTGCCCCTCTCCATCTATAAATTGATTGATCATCGTCAGAAACAACAGTTAAATTATTTTCAGGAGCTGCTAATAATTGTATTAATTTATATTGGGCCCAGTTTGTATCTTGAAACTCATCTACTAAAATATATTTAAACTGATCTCTATATTCTTTTAAAATCTGGGGACGTTTTTGTAAAAGCTCTATAGTATAATTAATAACATCTCCAAAATCTAGGGCATTATTTTCTAAAAGTAATTTTTGATAAGTATGATAAGCATTAGCCACCTCTTCTATTCTAGCTGCCTCAGAGTCAATCAAGTCGTCAGAGGTTGAGGAGTCATTATTTAATTTTAATTCTTTGGCATAATCTAAATAGTCTTTTGGCTTAATAAGCTCATCCTTAAGACGAGAAAAATGTTTAACTAATTCCTTGACAAATTTAGTGGGATTCCCCCGGGGTCTATAATAGTCAAGGTCAAATCTATCAAAATTATCTAATATTAAAAATGTTTGTTGAACAGAATCAAGAAGTTTAAAATTAATTGGTAGCCCAATATCAAGACCGTGTTTTTGTAAAACTTTCTCACAAAAAGAATGAAAAGTAAAAATAGAAAGATCTACATAACCATAAGGTAAAAGCTTGTCTTCTCTTTCCTCCATTTCTTGGGCTGCTTTTTCAGTAAAAGTAAGAGCTAAAATCTCGTCTGTATTTATTTGTTTTTCTAAAATAAGCCAAGCAATACGTCTTGTAATAACAGTTGTTTTTCCAGTTCCAGCCCCAGCTATAATTAAAAGAGGGCCCTTATCATAAATAACCGCCCTTTTTTGTTCTGAATTTAAATTTTCTAAAATGTTTTTATTTTTTTTAGTCATAACTAAATCTTAAAAAGATTTTTAGAATTTTCGTTTATTACCTTAGTACTAAGTTCTAAATCTTCTTCTCTTAAATTAGCAATTTTCTCTAAAATAAATTTAACATACCAAGGTTTATTCCTTTTTCCCCTATAAGGCTCTGGTGTAAGATAGGGACAATCTGTTTCTACTAATATTTTTTTTAAGGGGATATTTTTAGCAGTTTTAATAAGCCTTTCCCAAGCATTTTTAAAAGTTATTGGCCCATCAATTCCAATATAAAACCCCTTATTAATAAACTTTTTAGCTAAATCTAGATTACCTGAATAACAATGAACCACCCCTTTTAAATCATTACTATAATTTTTTAAAATATCAAATAAGTCTTGATAAGCTGACAAGGGACTTTCTTGACTACCCCGACAATGAAAAATAACTGGCAAGTCTAATTCTAGAGCAAGATCAAGTTGTTCTTTTAATATAATTTTTTGTTTGTTTTTATATTTATCAGAATGATAATAATCTAAACCTATTTCTCCTATTGCAACAACCTCTGGCATTTTAGCTAATTTTAAAAACTCTAACTTATCAAATCCATCCTTATGGACATTAATGGGGTGAATGCCAACCGCAGCAAAACAAAAATCTTTATATTTTTTAGCTAATCTAAGAGCTTCTAAACTAGTTTTATAGTCTATCCCTATACTAATAATACCCTTTAAACCTTGTTCTTTAGATTCTTTTATAATAATATCTCTATCTTGGTCAAAATCTTTAAATTGAAGATGGGCGTGAGTATCATACATATTTTTAATAAATTATTTTAAATCTTTAGAACTAAATGGATTTGGTAAAAGTTCAGAAACAGAATAGATTAGTACTTCTTCTTTACTAGAATTAGCAACTAAGACTTTAAAATCGTTTCCAAATGCTTCATAAACCTCAAAAAATACTTGGCGACAAGCACCGCAAGGAGTAATATTTTTTTGATTTGAAGTAATAGCCAAGGCCTTAAAATCTTTTTCGCCATTAGAAATAGCTGAGAATATAGCTACTCTTTCAGCACAAATTGTTAATCCATAAGAAGCGTTTTCAATATTTGTTCCTAAAAATATTTTACCACTCTTAGTTAAAATCCCCGCTCCTATAGCCAAACTTGAATAAGGAGAATAAGAGTGCTTAATTGCCTTTTTTGCAAAAACAATTAAGTTCCTATAATCCTTATCCAAATTTTTAAAACTTAACTTTTTCATAAACAACAAATTAAGATAACTCTTCCTGTACCTCTTCTTTACCTTTTTCAAGTTCTTCGGCCTGTTCTAAGTCTTCCCTTAAAAGCAGGGTTTGAAATTCACCAACATGAGTTTTTTCCTCTCTTGCAATATCAAGTAAAATTTCCTTTAAATCTTTATTGTTAGTCATGGCTGCCATTTGTTCGTAAAAACTTATAGCATCTAATTCTGCAAAAATGCCTGCTCTTAAAATTTGCTTGTCTATGTTTTCCTTATCTACATTTTCTAAGTCAATTGGTAATTTTGAAAGCATAAAATTTAAAGTTAGAATTTATTAAATATTTTATGACCTTTATTATTCTTCTTTTTCAAGAGAATCTTTTAATTCCTTAAATTCATTTTCGGCTTTTTTA
>DATFJC010000013.1:0-2763 GCA_035269445.1 Patescibacteria group bacterium | reverse complement strand
TACCTTTTATAAAAAAAGAAATTAATAAAAATTTAAATATATTTAAGACACCCTTAATTAAAAAAGCACAGCTGAAAGATGAAGTGGCTTTTTATGGGGCAATGACTTTTTTAGAAAATGAAAATGGTTAAAATTAATCAGAAAATATTAAGAAAAGTAAATACTAACAGGAAGATAAATAAAGAAGATTATTTAAAGTTTTTAAGTAAAGACGAGAAAGATAAACTATTAAAAGAAGCTAATCACTTACAAGGAAAAAAAATAGTTCACATTAATGCGACCGCTAAAGGGGGTGGAGTAGCTGAACTTTTAATTAGTTTAATACCATATTTTAAATCTTTAGGAATTAAAGGTGAGTGGTATGCTATTAGTCCTGATATTGGTAATAAGTTTTTTGAAATTGGTAATAAGTTTTTTCACTTGTCTCAAGGGGCTTCAATTAAAATTAGTTCACAAGAATGGGATAGTTATAAAAAGATCAGTAAGAAAATATTAAAAGAAATTGAAAAAATTAATGGAGATATTTTAGTTGTAAATGATACTCAACCACTTTTAGCTGGCTATTTATCTAAACGTTTTGAAAAAAAGGTATATTATAATCATACTGATACCTCATCAATTAATAAGACTTTTTGGAATAAAATTTTTCCTTGGCTTGAAGGTTATCAGAAAATTATTTTCTCACACAAAGACTTTATTGTTGAGGATAAACGCTTAAAAGGTGTAACAAAAGTTTTTGCACCAGCAATTGACCCCTTGGCTCTTAAACAAAAAATTGTTAGTCAGAAGAAAGCGCGTTTATATTTAGAAAAAAATGGCGGTATTCCAGCCTCTGGGCCTTTAATTGTTCAGGTGTCACGTTTTGACCCCTGGAAAAACCCGACCGGATTAGTTGAAGCTTTCTTAAAATTTAAAGAAAAGAATAAAAATGCTAAGTTAGCTTTAGTTGGCTTTAATCAGGCTAAAGATAATCCAGCAGCTAAAGCTGTTTATGAAGAGGTAAAAGAGCTTACTAAAAATAATAAAGATATTTATTTATTCTTTGAGCCTCAAGGAAAAAAGATAACTGAATTTACTATGATGGCTCAAAATGCCGGTGATATTCTAGTGCAAAATTCTATTCGAGAGGGATTTGGTTTAACAGTTGCTGAAGCTATGTGGAAAGGTAAAGTGGTGATTGGGGGTCCTGCTTCGGGAATTCGTCGGCAGATCAAAAACGGAAAAAATGGTTTAATTGCTAAAGACTCTGATGAATTAGCTAAAAAGATGGAGCTAATTTTGAATGATAAGTCTTTAAAAAGAGATTTAAGAAAAAAAGCTAAAAAAAGCGTTTTAAAGAATTTTTTATTTACTCGTTTAGTTTTTGATCACCTTAGACTTTATCGTCAGCTTTTAAGATAAATAGTATTAGTTAATAAAAAGTATTATATTTTTGTAGTTAAAGTTTATAGATTATATTATATAAGCACATAATTATTGTTTTAAGTTATTTTATATATGAGGCAGATTAACAAGTTTTATTTAGCTTCCTTTTTAAAGAATCAAACATACTTTGTTCCCATTATAATTTTGTTCTTTCAAGACTTAGGTCTTGATTATGCTCAAATCTTTTGGATATTCACGGCTGGTTCTATCTTTGCTTTTATCATAGAAATTCCCACAGGCATACTAGCTGATCTCTATGGGAAAAGAACTAGTATTATTTGGTCAAAGTTTATAATATTTTTAGCTTTCATAGCTTTTGCTATAGCTAGAAATTTTTGGGGACTTTTGTTAGCTAATTTAGTATATGAACTTGGAAAAAGTTTTCGTTCAGGCACAGAAACAGCCTTTGTTTATAATTATTTATTGGAAGACAAAAATAGACCAAGCTATACTAAAGTAAAATCTAATCAAAAGTTCTATGCTAGAATTTCAGAAAGTATTGGTACTGCCCTGGGTGGTTTTTTAGCCTATCAATTTGGCTTTAGCTTTGTTTTCTTTATTGCTGCTATCCCAGCTTTTATTAATTTCTGGCAAACATTAACTTGGGAAAAGATTAAAGAGAATTTGCACAAGGGCAAATTTAGTTGGAAAAAGAATGCTTTGTTTGCTACAGATTCCATTAAAGAGGTGTTTAAGTCACCAGCTATTAGAAAAGTAGTGGCAAATATTGCAATTTTTACAGCTGTGTTTGTAGCAGCAGATAAATTCATTCAACCTTATATGAAAGAGGTTGGTATTGATATCCAGTATTTTGGTTTAATATATTCTGTTTTTTTAATTCTTACTGCTTTTTTAGTGAGATATTCATATAAGTTGGAAGATAAATATGGAGGAGTTAGACTTATGAACTATCTCACTTTTATTGCTTTTTTACCTTTAATATTTTTAGGCACTGGTATTAGCGCTATTTGGGGAGTGGCTCTATTCTTTTTTGTTATGATGGTAGAAAATGTTAGATCTCCAATAGCAAACACATTGTTTCATCAAAATGTAAATTCTGATAATCGTTCAACTATGGGTTCAATATTGCAGTTATTTAAATCCTTAGCACAGCTTATACTTTTACCTGTAATTGGTTACAGTGCAGATATATATAGCGCTTCAACAGCTATATTTATTTTGGGAGTGGTAGTATTTTTAAATGCTATTTTGTTTTGGATTTCCAGAACAAATTTGAAAGAAAAAGCAGTTTAATTTTTAAAATTACTTGTTGATAATTATTATAATTCATTATTTTTTCCTAATATTAAAGACAAAAATTAGAGTTTGACTATGATT
>DATFJC010000012.1:0-51096 GCA_035269445.1 Patescibacteria group bacterium | reverse complement strand
CTTCAATTTCAAAAAGCAAAGAATACTATTTTAGATTTAGCTGGCTTTGCTGACAAATATATAGAAAAGAAAAAACCCTGGACTATTAAAGATGAAAAAAAATATCAGGAAATTATAAGTCATCTTTTAGAAATTATTCGACATTTAAGTTGGATGATTTATCCTTTTATGCCAGATAAGGCAATTGAAATTTTTAAATCTCTTGGCATTGAATCTAATGAAAAGAAAAAATCTTTAACTGAAAGCAAAAAAATAGGCAAGGTTAAATTTAATAATATTTCACAAATTAAGGTTTTGTTTCCAAAACTATAAATTTTAAATTTATGACTTTTTTTGATCTAATTTTAATATTAATCCTTTTTGGTTTTATTTGGTTTGGATTTTGGAATGGATTTGTCCAAGCAATAGGGGGCATTGTTAGTATTGTTATTGCTCTTTTTGTTGCTAGTCGTTGGTATGAGATTATTTCAGTAAGAATTCTACCATTTTTAGGGGACAATATGAACCTAGCTCGATTATTGGGGTTTATTGGAGTTTTTATTATTGCTAAGGTGGTTATGTTTTTGCTGTTGAAAATTATAGACAAGTTTTTTAGTTTACCAATTTTAAATATTTTTAATAAATTAGGTGGAGCTGTATTTGGTCTTATAGAAGGAGGTCTTGTAATAGGAGTTATTTTATATTTTTCCACTAAATTTCCATTAGGTGAAACTTGGCTTGTTTTGCTGCAAACTTCTATAATCGCTCCTACTTTAATTGGTTTTGCAAAAATGCTTACCCCTCTTATTCCAGATGCTTTAAAGGAAATTAAGTCTTTATTAATAAAATAATTAATAAGTTTTTAACTTAAGATTATATGTCAAAACAAAATTGTAAAAATACTATAATTATTACGATTTTGATCAGTGTAATTTTGTCAGGTATTGTTGGTGGCTTAGCTGGATTTTATAGTGCTAATTATATAAAGGGTGAAACAACCCCTTATTTATTTTCGTTTTTATATCAAAAATTTTTAAAAAAAGATGAACCAGTAATAGAAAAAGACCCATTATTGTCTCAGGAAAAAGATAATCAGGCAGCAGAAAAAAAAGAAATACAAAAACAAATTATAGGGACAGAGGAAAAAACTATTCAAGCAGTTGAGAAAACAAGTCCTTCTGTGGTTAGTATAGTAGTTAGTAAATATATTCCTCAATATTATGGTTATAAGGACTTGCCTTCAGACGAGTTTTTTAATGAGTTTTTTAATTCACCCTTTTTTGAATTTAAAGATTTCCATGTTGCTATGCCTTATCCTGGTCCTAGCATTCCTACCCCAGTACCAAACCCAGAGCCAGAAGAGCCTAAAGAAGATCTTCCTAAGCAAAAAGTTGGTGGAGGAACCGGCTTTGTTGTTTTAAGGGATAAGGGTTTAATTTTAACCAATAAGCATGTAGTTTCTGATAAAGATGCAGATTATACTGTTGTGACCAATAATGGAAATGAATTTAAGGCAAAAGTATTAGCCAGAGATCCTTTTAATGATATAGCAATATTAAAAATAGAAAATAAAGATTTTGATTTGCCAGCTCTTGATTTAGGCGACTCAGATAAACTAAAAATAGGTCAAACTGTTATTGCTATAGGAAATGCGTTGGGTGAATATAGAAATACTGTTACTAAAGGAGTTGTTAGTGGTATTGGAAGGAAGGTTATTGCTGGGGGAGTATTGGGACAATCTGAAACTTTAGAAGGAGTTATTCAAACTGATGCTGCTATAAATTCAGGCAACTCAGGGGGACCTTTAATTGATTTAAATGCTAGGGTGGTAGGTATTAATACTGCCATAAGTCGCCAAGGTCAATTAATAGGTTTTTCTATTCCCATAAATCAAGCTAAAAATGTTATTGAAAGCGTAGAAAAGCATGGTCGTATTGTAAGACCATTTTTGGGAGTTCGTTATACTTTAATTAATGAAAAAATAGCAGAAACTAATAATTTAGAAGTAGATTATGGAGCCTTAATTATTAAAGGCTCAGCCCAAGAAGAGCTAGCAGTTATACCAGGCTCTCCAGCTGATAAGGCTGGCTTGGTTGAAAATGATATTATTTTAAAAGTTAATGGTAATAAGGTTGGTCAAGAAAATTCTTTATCTAAGTTAATACAAAAGCATCAACCTGGCGATGTAATAGATCTTTTGGTTTATCATAAAGGCGAAGAAAAGGAACTTCAAGCTACTTTAGAAGAATATAATAAGTAGTGTTTATGGAAATGCAAGAATTAATTAATAATTTAAAAGATTTTAGGGTCCGGCTTAATAAAGTCAGGGCCCATATTTGACTTAGATGAAAAAATAAAAAAAATTAATGAAATAGAAAAGGAAATGAGCTTGCCTGAGTTTTGGCAAAATCAAGAAAAGGCTCGTAAAAAATCTAAGAAACATGCTGATTTAAAAGAAATTGTTAATAAATGGCAAGATCTTAATCATTTAATAAATGATGCTTTGAAGGTTGCTAGGGAAGATAAAAAAGACAAAGAGGTTAATTTAAGAAAAGACTTAGAAAAATTATTTAAAAAAATAAAAGAAAAACTAATAGATTTAGAAGTTCAAGAATTTTTAGGAGGTGACTATGATAAAAGAGATGCTTATCTTTCAATTCATTCTGGGGTAGGGGGTAAAGATGCAGAAGACTGGGTAAAAATGCTTTCACGTATGTATTTTAGATTTGCTGAAAAAAGAGGCTGGAAAGTAGAAGTAATAGAAAAAAATAAAGGGGCTGAAGATGGTTTAAAAGGTATTACACTTTTTATAAAAGGTAGTTATTCATACGGTTTTTTAAAGGCTGAAACAGGTGTTCATAGGTTGGTTAGAATTTCTCCTTTTGATTCTGAAAAATTAAGACACACTTCATTTGCCTTAGTCGAAGTGTTGCCTGAAATGGAAGAAGTAGAGGTTGATATTAATGAAAAAGATTTAAGGGTAGATACTTTTTTGTCTTCTGGGCCTGGTGGCCAACATATGCAAAAAACAGAGTCTGCTGTAAGAGTTGTTCATATTCCCACTGGCATTGTGGCGACTTGTGAATCAGAAAGATCTCAGAATAAAAATAAAGAAAAGGCTTTAAAAATTTTAAGAACCAAGTTGCATAAATATTTAAATACTGAGAAGCAAGAAGAAAAAGATAGAATTTTAGGTAAATACAAGCCAGCTGTTTGGGGCAATCAAACCCGTTCTTATGTTTTAGATCCTTATAAAATGGTTAAAGATTATAAAAGTGGCTTTGAAACAAATCAAGTAGAAAGTATTTTAAATGGAGAATTGGGAGAGTTAATTGATATATTATTAAAATCTAAAAAGGTTTAAATTTAATTAATTTAAATAAAAAAAATGAAAATAAAAAAACTTTTAAAACTATTTTTTTGCATTTTGATTTGTCAGGGAGCAGGATTTATAGGTTCAATTGCCACTAGATCTTCTGTTAATTCTTGGTATGCTGGTTTAGAAAAAACTCCAATTTCTCCTCCTAATTGGCTATTTGCTCCTGCTTGGACAATTATTTTTGTTTTAATGGGAATTGCTTTATTCTTGGTTTGGGAGAAAAAGGGGAAAAGCAAAAAAAGAGCAGTTAAAATTTTTATTGCTCAGCTAATCTTTAATATTTTATGGAGTTTTATATTCTTTGGTTTTCAAATGCCTTTTTTGGCTTTTTTGGAAATAATAATTTTATGGATATTAATTATATTAATGATAAAAGAATTTGCTAAAATAGAAAAAAAGACAAAATGGCTTCTTTTGCCCTATATTCTTTGGACAAGTTTTGCAGCTATTTTAAATTTTTTGATTTGGTATATTAATTATTAATTATAATATTTTTAGATAGTAAAGATAAAAGCCTGCTCTTAAAAGAGGAGGCTTTTGTTTGAAGGAAAAATAATTAGTGCTATAATAAAAATATTAAATATTTAATAAAAATTTATATTTATGCATTTTAAGGCATCTGATGAAAAAAGAGATAAAAGGGCCCTTACTATACTTGCTATTTTTTTAATAATTTTTATCCCTATTTTTATTATTGTTAACAATGACGGAGAGGTTTTCCCCTCAAAAGAGATCCTGGAGCAAGAAAAAGAAGAGGAAACAATAAATGATAAAGATTTTAAAAAAGAATAATAAGGTTTTTTAAATTTAGTAAATTAATTATTTTATGGAGAATGAACAAAAGCTTAATATAAGTTGGAGTTTTATTGTTAAAGTAATTGTTTTGGTTATTACTCTTTATTTTTTATATACCATACAAGAGCTTATTATTTGGTTTATTTTTGCCTTGATTTTATCTATACTTTTTAATTTTGCTATAGATTTTTTAGAAAAATTAAAAATTCCTAGAGTTATTGCTACTTTATTTGTTTATATTAGTGTTTTAGCCTTATTAGCGACATTTTTATATTTTAGTGTACCTGCCTTTATTACTCAGCTAAAAGATTTTGTAGCAAATATACCTTATTATTTTAAACAAATTTCACCAGTTTTAGACAAACTGGGTATTACTGCTTTTGAAAAAGCTAGTTCAGGTATAAGTTTTTTAGAAGATAGTATAGGTAAGGCTGGCCAAGGCATTTTTAATGCCTTATTGGTTGTATTTGGGGGCTTAAAAGCAGCTCTTTTTATTATATTTTTATCCTTTTTCCTTTCTTTGGAAACAAGGTTTTTAGAAAGATTTTTAGCTAAATTTTCTCCTAGACGCTATAAAACAAGGCTTTTTAATTTTTTGCCTAAGATTAAGAAAAAAATTAGTGGCTGGTTTTTATCGCGAGTAGCGGGAATGGTTTTTGTTGGTTTTTTAAGTTTTGTTTTATTCCATGTTGCTGGGATTAAATATGCTTTTATATTAGCTCTTGTTTTTGCTTTTTTTGATTTTATACCAATCTTAGGACCAATTGTAGGAACCTTGCTTATTTTTATTATTATTGCAATAGAGTCGTTTCCTCAAGCAATTTTTATTTTAATTGGACTTTTTATCATTCAACAATTAGAAGGCAATCTTTTATTTCCTTTTTTGTTTAATAAGATTATAGGAGTGCCACCATTTTTAGTTTTAATATCTTTGGTAATTGGGGGAGAACTTTGGGGTATTTTCGGAGCCATTTTAGCTGTTCCCTTGGCTGGTATTATTTTTGAATTTGTTAAGGATGTTCAAAATTTTAAAAATAAAAGTTTTGAGATTAGTCAATAATGGTAAATTATTTTATATTATTTTTTTCCTTTTATTAAGCCTTAGAAATAGGTATAAATTTTTAAAAAAATATAAAAAATTTTCTATTTTTTAAAATTTCTTTTTGTTGTCAATAATTATTTTTTGAAATTTGCCGTTTTAAAATAAATGATTTAAAATAAAGATAAATGTTATTTTAAACTCAAATTTCTGAATTAGGGGGAGAGGAGGAAAGTATAAAAATATTTGTAAGCCAGATTCAAAGATTATCAGATTCTTTTTTCTGGTTTTTTCTTTTTTATTTTATAAACTAACCTTATTTTAATGGAAACTATAAAAAAAATTAAAAAAAGAGACGGATCAATTCAAAAATTTGATCCTCAAAAAATTACTAAAGCTATTTGGTCAGCAGCTCAAGCAGTTGGTGGTACAAATAAAGACTTGGCCAAAGATTTAACAAAAAAGGTAATTCAAAGGTTAAAAAATAAAACTGATAAAGGCCAAATTCCTACTGTTGAAACAGTTCAAGACATTGTAGAGAGTCGTTTGGTTGAAAGTGGTCATTATAAAACAGCCAAGGCTTATATTCTTTATCGTTCTCAGCATAATAGGTTAAGAGAATTTGATGGAGCTTTGTCTGACACTTCTTTGATAGATAATTATATAAAAGAAAAAGATTGGCGAGTTAAAGAAAACTCTAATATGAGTTATTCTCTTCAAGGATTAAATGTTCATATTGCTGACAAGGTTGTGAAAAAATATTGGCTTGAAAAAATATATCCTCCAGAAGTAAGAAAAGAACATAATAATAATTTTTTACATATCCACGACTTGGGTACACTTGGCGTATATTGCGTAGGTTGGGACTTAGAAGATATTTTATCATCTGGATTTAAAGGGGTAAGAGGTAAAATAGAATCTGGTCCAGCAAAACATTTTAATGTAGCCCTTTTACAAGTGGTAAATTATATTTATACTTTGCAAGGAGAATCAGCTGGGGCCCAGGCTCTTTCTAATTTTGATACCTTGCTTGCTCCTTTTATAAGATATGATGATTTATCTTATAAAGAAGCAAAGCAATGCATGCAAGAGTTTTTATATAATATGAATGTTCCAACAAGGGTGGGTTTTCAAACTCCTTTTTCAAATGTCACCATGGATCTAAAGGTACCTTCTTATTTAAAAGATCAATCAGTTATAATAGGGGGCAAACCCAAAGATGAAACTTACGGTGAGTTTCAAGAGGAGGTTGATATCTTAAATAGAATTTTTGCAGAATTAATGCTTGAAGGTGATGCCAAAGATAGACCCTTTACCTTTCCCATCCCTACCTATAACATAACTAAAGATTTTGAATGGGATAATGAAACTCTAGATCCTTTATGGGAGATGACTTCAAAGTATGGTACTCCTTATTTTTCTAATTTTATTAATTCTGACATGAAACCAGAAGATGCTCGTTCTATGTGTTGTCGACTTAGGTTAGACAACAAAGAACTTAGAAAAAGAGGTGGTGGCCTTTTTGGTTCCAATCCTTTAACTGGTTCAATTGGAGTTGTTACTCTAAACATGCCTCGAATTGCTTATTTATCTAGTAGTGAAAAACAATTTTTTAATAGAGTTGGTGACTTAATGGAAAAAGCCAAAAAAAGCTTGGAAATAAAAAGAGAGGTTTTGGAGGACTTAACTGAAAAGGGGATGTATCCATATTCCAAATTTTATTTAAGAAAAGTAAAAGAATCACAAGGTCAGTATTGGAAAAATCATTTTTCTACCATTGGTTTAATTGGGGTAAATGATGCTTTAATGAATTTAAAGGATACTAATATTAGCACAAAGAAAGGTTCTAGTTTTGCTAAAAAGATTTTAGATTTTATGAGAGACAAGCTTGGTGACTTTCAAAAAGAAACAGGTGACATATTTAATTTAGAAGCTACTCCGGCCGAAGGTTCAAGCTATCGTTTGGCTAGAAATGATAAAAAAGAATTTGGTGATATTAAGATTTATAATATTGATACTTTGGGGAAAAAAGAGCCTGTTTATACTAATTCAACTCAACTTCCCTTTGGTTTAACAGATGACATCTTTGAAGCCTTAGACCTACAAGATCCACTTCAGAGTAAATATACAGGAGGTTGTATTGAAAAAGGGAATAAGGTTTTGACTAATAAGGGAGCGATAAATATAGAAAATATAGTTAATAATTTTGATGATTTAAAACCTATTAAGGTTTTGAGTTATAATCCAGATAAGGGTGTGAGTGAATGGGATAAGGTTAAAGATGCGATGAGGGTAAATGTAGAAAAGCATGACAAGGTTAGAATAAAGGCAGAAAGAGGTTTAGATATAACTACTTCTGATTGGCACCCATTTTTTATTAAGAAAAAAATTAAACCTACAAAAACTTGCCCAATATGCAATAAAAATGTTAAAGGAATCAAGGGATTTGCTAACCATATCAAAAATAATTCTAAATGCAGAAAAAAGTATGAAAATTCACCAAATTATAAAATAGTTGAGAAAAGGGCAGACGAATTAAAAAAAGGAGATTATATTTTGCAAAATTCACAAAATTTATATCCAGATAAAGATACTAAAATCGGAAAAGATTTAATGTGGCTTATTGGGTTTTTTGTGGGAGATGGTTGTATATCAAGATATGTTGACGATAGAGGAGGAAACAAGTTAGAAAAGTATAAGATAAGATTTTTTAGTGAGCATAAAAAACCCCTTGAGAAGACAAGGGATATATTAAAAAAGCATTTTGGCTGTAAGGCGCATATTATTTCTAATGACAAAAGAAGTAATAGATTGTTAGAAATATCTACTTCTAAAAAAGAAGCTTTGAAGTTTTTCTTTGATATAGGCTTCTCAGATGGAGAAAAGGTTTATGATGTATTAATACCAAAAAAAGTTAAAAAGAATCTTAATAAAAATAACGTTTTTGATTTATTATCTGGTTTAGCAGATAGTGATGGGCATATAGATAAAAAACAAGGTGATTTTGAATATTACACTGTTTCTAAAAGCCTAGCCGACGATCTTGTTCCTATCTTTAGTAAAGCTGGTTTAATGGTAGGAAGAAGCTTGGAAAAGGTAAAAAGAGATAATGAAAAAAATATATACAGAATTAGAATTCCTAATTATGAATTTGCTAGAATAAAAGACCAATTAACTATCACAGTAAATAAATCAAGAATAAATGAAAATATATCCAATAGGGTTAAAAGGCATTTTTCTGTAGTAAGGGTCCAAGATGTTTCTAAGGTAGACGTTGAAGATAATAATTTTTATGATTTAACCACCCAAAAAAATCATAATTATTTAGCCGGGAAAAACACAATGGTTTTTATTCATAATACTGTTTTCCATACTTGGCTAGGAGAAAAAATGCCCTCAATTAAAGCAACAAAAAATTTAGTAAAAAAAATTGCTAAAAATTATTCTCTTCCTTATTATACCTTAACTCCTACTTTTTCAATTTGCCCAAATCATGGTTACATTAATGGAGAAGAAAAATATTGTCCTAAATGTAAAAATGAAGGTAAAACTACTAAATGCGAGGTTTATTCAAGGGTAGTAGGTTATTTAAGGCCAGTTGAACAATGGAACGAAGGTAAACAGGAAGAATTTAAAGATAGAGCTAATTTTTCTAAAAGTGCAAAATAATGTCTATTTCAATTGGAGGATTACAAAAAAATAGCTTACTTGATTATCCAGGTCTTGTTTCTTGTATTATTTTTACCAATGGTTGTAATTTTAAATGTGGTTTTTGTCATAATAAGAGCTTATTATTAGCTGAGGAAAGAAGAGAAATAAAACAAGAAAAGATTTTTAATTTTTTAAGAAAAAGGCAGGGTCTTATTGAAGCGGTTGTTGTGACTGGGGGAGAACCAACAATTTATAAAAGTTTGCCTGATTTTTTAAAAAAGATTAAAGATTTGGGCTACTTAATAAAACTTGATACCAATGGAACAAATCCAGATATGATAAAAGAGTTAATTAAAAAAGATTTGCTTGATTTTATTGCTATGGATATTAAGGCTAGTTTTGAAAATTATTCAAAAGCAGCTGGGGTTGATAATTGTAATGTTGAAGATATTAAAAAAAGTGTTGAAATTATTAAAAATTTTAAAAATTATGAGTTTAGAACAACTGTAGTCCCAGGCATTATTGACAAACAAGAAATTAAAAAAATTGGAGACATTGTTAAGGGTGCTAAAAAGCACGCCCTGCAACAATTTAGGCCTAAAAATACCTTAAAAAAAGAGTTTTCTAAATTAAAGCCATTAAAAGAGGAAAAACTAAAAGAATTTAAAAGTATTTTAGAAAAAAAAGTTCAAGAGACTGAGTTAAGGGGTGTTTAGCTTGACGAAAATTAAAAATTATTTTATATTTAAAACAAATCGTTAATTAAAAAAAGGGGGGAAAATGAAACGGGAAACCAAAAAAGTGTCTGTTTGCAAGTTATCTGATTTAAAAATAGGCGATCTTTTTATCGTTGTTAGTGACGATAAAAATTATTCTTTGGACGGCCCAAACGTTATTTGGGCAAAAAGAGATGAAGGAAAGGGGATTAGACCCAAAGCTTCGGTTATGAGGCTAGGTCAAGAAGGGTTTATCTCTATTGTCGAAGTTATGCCGTCTGATACAAGAATAATCCCGGTTATAATGTAGTGTTATGCCTGCGCTAATATTGGTGCAGGCTTTTTTTATATAGAAAATAATTTGGTTTTGCGCTTATGTTTATTTATGATATAATATTATTTATAATAAATAGTTTAAATTATTAATTATGGCTGATAAAAAATTATATCGTTCCAATGAAGATAAAATTATTGCTGGCGTTTGTGGAGGATTGGGGGTTTATTTTGACGTTGATCCTCTTTTAATTCGCTTAATTTTTATATTATCTGGCCTTTTTGGTGGAACTGGCATTTTAATTTATGTTTTATTTTGGATTTTAGTTCCTAAGGAAAAAGAAGAATCTATCTTAAATAAAGATAAGGTTAAAGATTTGGGCAATGATTTAAAACAAGGTGCCAAAGAATTAAAAGATAATTTTAATCAAGCTGAAAAGAAAAAAAGAAGAAGACTTTTTATTGCATGGTTTTTAATAGTATTGGGGATAATTTACATTGCCAATCAATTAGCCTTGCCCAATGTTGTAAAAATTATATTTGGTTGGCCTATTATTCTTATTTTTATTGGATTATTTTTATTAATAAGAAACAAAAAGTAGTTTTTTGGGTTGACAGAATAAAGAAAATGTGATATTTTAATAAAAATTACAAAGGAGGAATTATGAGAGTTAAAACCGTTAGATTGGAGCATTTAAAACCAGGCGAGGCATTTATTATGCCCC
Organism: Patescibacteria group bacterium; assembly: GCA_035269445.1. Lineage (GTDB taxonomy): Bacteria > Patescibacteriota > Patescibacteriia > UBA2591 > UBA6264 > DATFJC01. The sequence continues at coordinate 40,539 of DATFJC010000012.1, read as the reverse complement.
CAAGCGTATTTTCAAACGAGATCAGTAGCCACATTTATGTTAAGATAGAGGAGGACTTTGCTCCTTGTGAAACAGCAAGGGCAAGAACCTTAGTAGTTAAACTTGGAGGAAAGGGAAGGTTTTCTCTTTTCTCGGACAAGGAGGTGATTAAGGTTAAACTATAAACTGATTACAAAAGCCTATATCAAAACGATATAGGCTTTTTCTTTTTAAATTTTTAAAAAATATGTTAAAATATAACCAATAAATAGCAAGAAAAATAATATATGAAATTTTCTTTATCACGATCTATATTTATTTCCTTATTATTTTTTGTTCTCGGTATTGGAATCGGTACTTTTCTCCCGGTTCCTTTTTTTGTTTATATGCCTTTTTGTTTTTTAATTGTAATATTTTTATTTTTTTATTTAAAAAAAGATTTTAAAAATATTTTTTTAATATATACCTTGTTTTTACTATTTGGAATTTTTTGGTACCAAATTAGCATTCCTAGTGTTAACCCCAATCATATTAGTTTTTATAAAAATAAAGAAATTACTTTTCAGGGGCGAGTGGTGAAAGAAAAAGAGCAAAGATTAAAAAACGATAAATTAACCCTTGGTAACATAAAGATAAGTGATAAAAATATTAAAGGAAGGGTTTTAGTTAATGCCAGCAATTATAGTAAATATAGATATGGTGATTTTTTAAATGTAACTTGCTATCTTAAAATTCCAGAAAAATTTAATAATTTTGATTATAAAATGTATTTAGCCCGTTATGGGATTTATTCTCTTTGCTATTATCCTAAAATTAAAAAAGTGGGGGAAAGTAGTTCTTTTTTTTATAAAAATATCTTAAAGATTAGGCAAAATTCAAAAAAAATTATTAATAAATTTTTACCTGAGCCCCAAAGTAGTATTTTAAATGCTTTGATCCTAGGATATAAAAAAAGCTTTCCGGATGATTTAAGGGAAAATTTTGCTAAAGCTGGTCTTAGTCATGTTTTGGCAATTTCAGGCCTTCATATCGCGGTTTTAATAAGTATTTTAATGGTTTTGTTTTCCAGGGTATTGGGTTTTAATACTAATCTTAGTTTTATTTTAAATTTAATTTTTATTATTATTTTTGTAATTTTGGTAGGTATGCCTGCTTCAGCGGTTAGGGCTGCTATTATGGGCTTTGCCTTACTTTTATCGCAAAAGCTAAATCGTAATCATGAATCTTTGCGGGTATTATTATTAACTGCTTGTTTAATGCTTTTTATAAATCCAAAACTTTTGGGTTGGGATATAGGTTTTCAATTTTCATTTTTAGCTGTTTTGGGAATTTATTTTTTAACCCCCTTATTCCAAAGAATATTGAAAAAAATACCAGACCTAAGTTTTTTTCCAATTCGCTCTTTTTTAAGTATTAGCTTGGGGGCTCAATTAATGGTTTTGCCCTTGGTTCTTTTTTATTTTGGCCACTTATCTTTAATTGCTCCCTTATCAAATATTTTAGTTTTATTTATGGTTCCCATATTAATGATTTTCGGTTTTTTGTTTTTAATGTTTAGTTTTATATTTATTGGATTGGGAAATATTTTTGTTTGGCCAGTATTTATATTATTAACTTATGTTGTTTTAGTAGTAAATATTGCTTGTAAGATGCCATATTTTTCTTTTACAATTTCGAATTTTCCTTTATTTTTGGCAATTATCTTTTATCTTATTTTAATATTTATTATTATTAAAAACTTTAAACTTATAAGAAAAAAATAAATGAAAAATAGATTTAATAAAAAATATTATTTAGTTTGTTTAGTAGCCTTTTTCTTGTTTTTTAGTTTAGTTGGGCTGGGCTACCTTACTATTTTAACTGATTTGCCTGAATTTGGCTCATTAAGAGTTAATTTTTTAAATGTAGGCCAAGGGGACAGTATATTAATTCAAACCCCAAAACAAAAAAACATTTTAATAGATGGGGGGCCTGACAAATCTCTTGTTTTTAAATTAGATAATTATATTCCCTTTTATAAAAGAAAGATTAATTATATTATTTTAACTCACCCTGACAAAGATCACCTTGTCGGCTTAGTTGAGGTTTTAAAAAGATATAAAGTGGATAAGGTTTTTTTAAATGGGGACAAAAATAGTATTCCTGCATTTAAAGAATTTGAAAAAACTTTAAAAGAAAAAAGGATTGATTTTAAGGTTATTAAATCTCTTTATAGTTTAAGTCTAGAAAAGGATTTAAAATTAAGATTTTTATGGCCTGTTAAGGAATATCAAGATTTTAAAGAAAGGAACTCACTTTCAATAGTATGTTTGCTTGATTACAGGGATCATGAATTTTTATTTACTGGAGATGCCAATAAAAAAGTAGAAGAATTTATAATAAAAAATAATAAGGCTTTAAGAGCTGATGTTTTAAAGGCCGGACATCATGGATCTAAATTTTCTTCTAGTCTAAGTTTTTTAAAAAGGCTAAAGCCTGAATTTTTTATTATTTCAGCTGGTAAAAATAATTTTGGCCATCCTCACTTTAGGGTTTTGGATAATGCCAAGAAAATAAATGCTAAAATTTTGCAAACAAGTAAAATAGGTGATATAATATTTTTTACAAAAGATAATAAATTATTTTTAAAATCAAATTAATTATGGAAAAAACATTAGTTTTATTAAAACCAGATGCAATTCAAAGAAATTTTTTAGGAGAGGTTATTTCTCGCTTTGAAAGAAAAGGTCTTAAGATTATTGGTTTAAAGATGATGAGGCTCAGTGATGAAACCTTAGAAAAACATTACAGTCAGCATAAAGGTAAGGGATTTTTTAAAGACTTGGTTGAGTTTATGAAAGATGCCCCAGTAGTAGCAATTGTTTTAGAAGGAAGAGGAGCTATTCAAGCCGTAAGAAATCTTTGTGGTCCAACAGTTGGGCGAGAGGCTGAAGCTGGTACTATAAGAGGAGATTTTTCTATGAGTCATCAACATAATATTGTTCATGCTTCTGATTCACTGGAAACAGCCAAGAAAGAAATAAGAAGGTTTTTCAATGATAATGAGGTCTTTGGCTATAAAAAGCAAGATTTATCATCTATTTACGCTAGTGATGAGTTGGAGTAACTAATTTCTTAGCCTTATTTATGGTATAATTTTATTTATTTTAGGATATATATAAAAGGGCTTGACATATTAAAATAGATTCTGTTATAATTGTTGATAACTTGTAATATAAAAAAGTTGCACATAAAATTTTTTTTGATATAATAATAAAAAAGGTCTAGAGTATATCTTATTTAAAATTTATACCCTAAATTAAAACTTTAATTTACATTAAATAATAAGAATTTATGGCAGGAAAAGAAAAATTTCAAAGAGGAAAGCCACATCTTAATGTGGGTACCATTGGTCACGTAGATCATGGTAAAACTACTTTAACAGCAGCCATACTTAAAAATCTATTAGCTGCTGGCTATCACGTTGATGATAAAAGCGTAGAGCAAATTGATAATGCTCCTGAAGAAAAAGAAAGAGGTATTACTATTGCCTTGGCCCATGTTGAGTATGAAACTGATAAACGTCACTATGCTCATATTGATTGTCCTGGTCATGCTGACTATGTTAAAAATATGGTAACTGGTGCTGCTCAAATGGATGGAGCAATTTTAGTTATATCTGCAACTGATGGTCCAATGCCACAAACTAGAGAGCATCTTTTGCTTGCTCGTCAGGTTGGAGTTCCTAGAATAGTAGTATTTTTAAACAAGACAGACATGGTTGAAGATGAAGAATTAGTAGAGTTAGTGGAAGAGGAGGTTAAAGATCTTCTTAAAGAATATGAATATGATGGTGAAAATACTCCCATTATTAGAGGTTCTGCTCTTAAGGCTTTAGAAAAATCTTCTGGCGACAAAGAAGATGAAGTCTGCAAACCCATATTCGATCTAGTTGAAGCTATGGACAATCACTTTCCTAAACCAGAAAGAGATGTAGATAAACCATTTCTTATGCCTATTGAAGATATCTTTACTATTGAAGGTAGAGGTACGGTTGCCACTGGTAGAATTGAAAGAGGGGTCGTTAATATTAAAGATGAAATAGAAATTGTTGGTTTACGCGACACTCAAAAAACAGTAGTAACTGGTATTGAAATGTTTAGGAAATCTCTTGACGAAGGTCAAGCTGGTGATAATGCCGGGATACTTTTACGTGGTATTAAAAAAGATGACATTGAAAGAGGTCAGGTCATTGCTAAGCCAGGAACAGTTACTCCTCACAAGGAGTTTGAAGCTCAAATTTATATTCTTTCTAAAGAAGAGGGTGGAAGACACACGCCTTTCTTTACTGGATATAAGCCTCAATTTTACATTAGAACAACTGATGTAACTGGTGAAGTAGAGCTTCCAAAAGGTACTGAAATGGCTATGCCAGGTGACACTGTTAACGCTAAAGTAAAACTTTATAAGTCTATTGCCTTAGAAGAAAAGCAAAAATTTGCTATTAGAGAAGGTGGTCAGACTGTAGGGGCTGGAGTAGTTAGCAAGATTGACAAATAAAATAATTTATCTTATAATTTATTTTGTGGCTCGCCTCTTGATTTGTTTTAAAGCTTAATTGCTTAAACAAAAGAGACGAGCCATGATCTATCTAATTTATAGTTATTAGTCTAAACTTAATAAGTTATCAAGTTCTTTATTAAAAGTAATGGCTGAAAAGAAAAACAAAAAAAAGAAAATTAAAAATAAAACCCCAAAACCTCGTATTAGAATTAAGGTCAAATCTTATGATCATAGGGTTATTGATGAAGCTTTAAAAAATATTATTGAGTCTTTGTCTAGAACAGAGGCTAATATTATTGGGCCGATTTTTTTACCAACCAAGATAAGAAAATATACGGTAACTAGATCACCCTTTGTCCACGAAGCTTCCAAGGATCAATATGAAAAAAGAGTTCATAAGCGCCTTATAGACATTGTTGACTTTAATGAAAAAACTCTAGAAATTCTGCGAGGGCTGCATTTGCCAGCAGGCGTAGATGTAGAAATTAAAATGTAGCTCATTTATTTAGGTTTAATAAATATTAATTATTGGCTTAAAAATGCCATATTTACATTTATTTATTTTTTGGAGATTTTATGATTAAGGGCTAGTGTAATTAACCTTTATTTCCGGTTGGATTTTGGAGGTGACTAGGCCAATCGGATTTTTATTTTATAACAAATTTATGAAATTTATACTTGGAAAAAAATTAGAAATGACTCAAATATTTGAAAACGATAAAAGAGTTCCAGTAACCAAAATAAAGGCTGGTCCTTGTCTTGTTAGTCAGGTAAAAACTAAAGAAGGAACAGATGGTTATAATGCTGTTCAGATTGGCTTTGAAAAAAGAACTAAAAATATTAAAAACTATAATAAGAAAAAACCTTTTAAACATTTAACCGAATTTAGATTTGAAAATACTCCTAAATTAAAAAATGGAGAAAAATTAACAGTTGATCAATTTGAAAAAGGCGATCACTTAAAAATAACTGGTGTTTCTAAGGGAAAAGGGTTTCAAGGTGTTATGAAAAGGCATGGCTTTTCTGGTTTTCCTAGAAGCCATGGTCATAATAAAGGCCATACTCGTTTTCCTGGTTCAATTGGTGCTACTGACCCAGAAAGAGTTTTCCCAAACAAAAAAATGGCAGGTAGAACTGGGGGAGACACAATTACAACTTCTAATCTAGAACTGTTAAAAGTTGATTCTGACAAAAATATTCTCTTTATAAAAGGATCAGTGCCAGGAAGTAGAGGCACTTTTTTAAAGATTAAAGCCTAAATTTTATGTCTCAAGTTCAAGTATATAATCAAAAAGGAGAAAAGTTAAAAAAGAAGAATTTGTCTTCTGATATCTTTGGGGTTAAAATTGATCCTAGTGTGATTCATTTAGTGGTAACTGCCCTTCAATCAAATAAAAGGCAAGTTTTGGCTCATACTAAAACAAGATCAGAAAAAAGAGGTGGTGGAAAAAAGCCTTGGCGTCAAAAAGGAACTGGCAGAGCAAGGGCTGGTTCAAGCCGTTCTCCTATTTGGATTGGTGGAGGAATTACTTTTGGGCCTAGAAAAAATCGTAATTTTAAGAAAAAAGTTAATAAAAAAGTAAAAAGAAAAGCCTTATTTATGGCTTTAACTGATAAGGTTAAGGCTAAAAAGCTTATTTTAATAAATAAATTTAATTTATCTGAGGCTAAAACAAAGATCTTTTATTCTATTTTAAAAAATATTATTGATATTAAATCAAAATCTAAGAAATATAAAAATAAAAAAGTCCTTCTCGGTTTACCAGAGAAGGATTTAAAAATAATCAGGGCGGCCAAAAATATAGCTGGCCTTAAAATAAAGCCTATTTCTGATATTAATGTTTTAGATGTTTTGGATACAAATTATTTAGTTACTACAGTAGATGGCATTAAAAAATTAGAAAACCAATATAAATAAATTTTATGACTATAGTAGATAAAGTATTAGGTAAAGACGAAAAAAATACAAAAAAAGAAAATAAGACTAAAAAAGAAGATAAAGCTAAGAAAGAGAAAAAAACAAAAAAAGAAGATAAAGCTAAGAAAGAGAAAAATATAAAAAAAGAAGATAAAGTCAAGAAAGAGAAAAATACAAAAAAGAAAAGTGTTGCTAGTAAGGAAAAGTCTAAACCTAAAACACAAAAGAACAAAAAGAAAAAAGCAGCTTTAAAGAACTTATCCTTTAGAAATATTGCTCATAGGGTTTTGGTTAAGCCGGTTATAACAGAAAAAGCTACCCAGCTTCAAGCAAAGGGGGTTTATAGCTTTTATGTTTATCCAAAGGCTAATAAAATTGAAATCAAAAAAGCAATTAAAGAGGTTTTTAATGTTATGCCAGAAAAGGTAAGAACTATTAAAGTACCTGGTAAAAGTGTTCGTTATGGACGTCAAATGGGAAGAACAAAAAAAAGAAAAAAAGCCTTGGTATTTTTAAAACAAGGTGATAAAATTGAACTGACAAGTAAAAAATAATTTATGTTAAAAAAATATAAACCAACAACTCCCGGTAGAAGAAAAGCTAGTATAATAGATACTAGAGCCATACAAGGTAAACCCCTTAAGTCTTTGACTAAAATAAGAAAACAAAAAGCTGGTCGAAGTAAGGGACGAATTACCGTTCGTCACCAGGGTGGAGGCCATAAAAGGTTTATAAGAATAGTTGATTTTAAAAGAATAAAATATGATATTCCGGGCATTGTTAAGTCAATAGAATATGATCCAAATAGAACTGCCAATATTGCTTTAATTTTTTATAAAGATGGTGCAAAGTCTTATATCATAGCACCCAAAAATTTAAAAAAGGGAGATACGGTTTTATCTTCTAAAAAATCTGTTAAAATAGAGCCAGCTAATAGAATGCCCTTAAAAGAGATACCTACTGGCACTCAAATTTATAATATAGAATTTATATCTGGTCAGGGTGGTAAAATGATTCGTTCTGCTGGGGCAGCTGCTACTTTGATGTCAAAGGGAGAAGATTATGCCCAGGTAAAACTACCTTCTAGCGAAATAAGGCGCTTTCCTATAAATGTAAGTGCTTCCATTGGCCAAGTATCTAATCCTGAATGGCGTTTTATGCGATGGGGTAAGGCTGGCCGAAAAAGACATGTTGGTATTCGTCCCTCAGTTAGAGGTAAGGCCATGGCACCAGTAGCTCATCCTCATGGTGGAAGAGAAGGGGGTGGTCATATTAGCAGAGTTCATCCTATGACTCCTTGGGGAAAAACAGCCTATGGTGTTAAAACAAGAAATAAGAAAAAATCCTCTAATAAGTTTATAATAAGAAGACGTATTAAAAAAAGAAAATAATATGAGTAGATCACTTAAAAAAGAACCTTGGGTAGCCCCCAAATTACAAAAAAAGATAAAGAATGCTAAAAGAGGAGAAGATGAGATAAAGACTTGGTCTAGAGAGTCTACTATTATTCCAGAAATGGTTGGCTTTACTATTAAGGTTCATAACGGTAGAAAGCATGTTGCAATTTTAATAGTTGAAAATATGGTTGGTCATAAGTTAGGCGAGTTTGCTCCAACCAGGAAATTTATTAAACATGGAGGATCTATGCAAAGAGAACTAGATAGTTCAGAAGAATAATTTAAAATAAATATTAGTCATGGAAGTTAAAGCAAAAGCAAATTATCAACATATATCACCTAAAAAAGCACGGTTAGTAGCCGAGGCAGTTAAGGGCATGCAAGTAAGTGAAGCTTTAAATAGTTTAGATTTTATACAAAAAAAAGCTTCCTATTTTGTAAAAAAGGCTCTTAATTCTGCTCTTGCTAATGCCAAGCATAATTTTAATATGGATGAAGATAATTTAATAGTTAAAAATGTTTTAGTAAATGAGGGCCCTACCTTAAAAAGACAAAGAGCTAGGGCCATGGGAAGAGCTATGATTATAAGAAGAAGAAGTTCTCATATTGAGGTTGTTTTAGCTCAAAAAGAAAAAAGAGCTATAAAAAAGAAAGCAGGCAAAATAGAGAATCCTGACATTAAAGAAGTTTCAAAGGAAGAAATTGATGAAAAAAAGAAAATTTCTAAAAAACCTCAGCCTAGAAAAGAACATTCTGATGAAAAAATAAATAAACAAGGAGAAATCAAAAAGGCTAATCCTTTGAAAAGGATGTTTAGAAGGAAAAATATCTAATTTAATAATTTATGGGAAGAAAAATTAATCCAAAAATATTTCGCATTCCTTTTATAAAAAAATGGGATTCAAAATGGTTTGGTAATAAAAATGAATACAGAAAACTTTTACAAGAAGATTTAGCTATTAGAGATTTTTTAAATAAAGAATTAAAAGGTGGTGGTGTTTCAAAATTAATATTAGAACGTTTAGCAAAAAAAATTAATATTACAATACACACTGCCAAACCAGGACTTGTTATTGGTAGAGGTGGAGCCCAAATTGAAAAATTAAAAGAAAAACTAAAAAAAGAATTTTTAAAAAAGGGTCATAAATTAGAAGTTAATGTGGTTGAGGAAAACAAGCCTCGCATGTCAGCAGAAGTAGTTTTAGAAACTATAGTTAATGGCCTAGAAAGAAGAATACCATATAGAAGAGTATTAAAAAAAGCAATTAGAGATGTTGAATCATCTGATGCTAAAGGAATAAGAGTTCAGGTTAGTGGTCGTTTGTCTGGGGCTGATATTGCTAGAAGTGAAAAGTTAAATTGGGGTAAATTACCACTACATACTCTCCGAGCTGACATTGATTATGCCAAAGGTGTAGCTGCCACAATTTATGGAAGTATTGGTGTTAAAGTCTGGATTTATAAAGGTGACAAATTTGGTATTGATGGGGGAGAGAAAAAAAATGAAAATGATACCAATGAAAATAAAAATAAATCCAATAAAAACAGCAAAGAAAATGATAAAAAAAAGAAAAGTGCTAAGAAAAAAAATAAAAGTAATAAATAGTTAAGATTTAAATAAGGTGTTTATGTTAATGCCCAAAAAAGTAAAATATAGAAAAACCCAAAAAGGCCGTCGTCGAAATAAGGGAAGGGCAGGCCGTGGTACTACTATAGCATTTGGTGAATATGGTTTAAAATCAACCGAATCTAGGTGGATTACCTCACGTCAAATAGAAGCTTGTAGAAAAGTTTTTGTTAGAAATTTTGATAAAGGAGGTAAGTTATGGATTAGAATTTTTCCTGATAAACCAGTAACCAAAAAAGGCCAAGAATTACCAATGGGAGGTGGCAAGGGAGAATTAGATCACTTTGTAGCTCCTGTAAAACCAGGTAGAATAATTTTTGAATTAACCGGTCTTGATGAAGCAACAACCAGAAAAGTGTTTAAAAAGGCATCTCATAAATTACCAGTTAAAACCAAAATAGTTAAGAAAAAATAGTATGAAAATAAAAGAACTTAGGAAAAAAAGCAAAAATGAATTAAAGAATCTTTTAAATGAACAAAAAGAAGGTTTGCGAGAGCTAAGATTTGGTGTTTCTTTAAAACAATCAAAAAATGTTAGAAAAATACGTAATATTAAAAAAAATATAGCTCGTATTCTTACTATTTTAAAACAAAATAATAACTAAATATTATGGCTAAAAAAAGATTTAAAGGGGAAGTTGTTTCTGATAAAATGGATAAAACTATAGTAGTAAATGTAGAAAGAACAAAAATGCATCCCTTATATAAAAAAAGATACAAAGTTCACAAAAAGTACAAAGTTCATGATGAGAACAATAGAGCTAAAAATGGCCAAAAAGTACTTTTTCAAGAATGTCGCCCTATTTCTAAGGGTAAAAAATGGCGATTAATTAAAGTATTAGATTAAATTCTATGATTCAACCGCAAACTAAATTAAAAATAATTGACAATACAGGCGCAAATATAATTCAATGCATTAGGGTTTTAGGTAGTGGGAAAAGACCAACTGCCACCGTAGGTGATATTATTGTTGCCACGGTTAAAAAAGCAACTCCTCGTAAAGAAATTAAAAAAGGAGATGTTGTTAAAGCCGTAATAGTGAGAACTAAAAAAGAAATAGCTCGCGATAATGGGGTTTATATTAGGTTTGATGATAATGCAGCCGTTATTTTAGATGGTAAAGAACCTAAGGGCAATAGAATTTTTGGAGCCGTTTGCAGAGAATTAAGAGATAAAGGTTTTCAAAGCGTAATTTCTTTATCACCTCAAGTATTATGAAAATAAAAAAAGACGATAAAGTAAAAATTATATCTGGCAAAGATAAGGGAAGAAAGGGAAAGATCCTCAAGGTTTTGCCTAACAGAAACAAGGTGGTTGTTGAGGGTTTAAATACGGTAACAAAGCATATTAGGCCCAAGAAAAAGGGAGAAAAAGGACAAAGAGTTAAAATGGCTATGCCAATTAATGTTTCAAATGTTAAATTAATTTGTCCAGAATGTGGCAAGGCTATTAGAGTTGGTTATAAAATCCTTTCTGATGGCAGAAAAAAAAGATTTTGTCGGGATTGTAAAAATGTTTTTAAGTAAATTTATTTATGAAATTAAAAAATCTTTATCAAAAAGAAATAGTCCCAAAAATGATGAAAAAGTTTGGTTTTAAGAACAGGCTTGCTGTTCCTAAAATCGAAAAAGTTGTTATTAATGTTGGGATTAATAAAAAGAAAAAGGATAATGACCCAAAATACGTAGAAAAAGTTGTTGATTTAGTTTCCCAAATCACTGGACAACGCCCTAAGTTAAGTCGAGCTCAAAAATCTGTAGCTGGCTTTAATATTAGACAAGGGGAGGTGGTTGGTGTAAATGCTATTTTACGCGGTGAAAAAAAATATAGTTTTTTAGAAAAAGTATATTTTATTGCCTTGCCAAGAACTAGAGACTTTAGGGGAATTGATCCTAAAAGTGTTGATAAGGGAGGTAATCTTTCTATAGGGTTTGATAATCAAATGGCTTTTCCTGAAATTAATCCTGAAGAAGTAGATAAAACTTTTCCTTTACAAATGACAATAACTACTTCTACCCAAGATCGCAATGAAAGCTTAGAGCTCTTGCGTCTTTTAAAAACACCTTTTAAAGTTAAAAAAGATAAATAATAATTATAAAAATAATGGCTACTAAGGCTCAAATTGTAAAATCAAATAAAAAACCTAAACATTCAACTAAAAAAGTTCGCAGATGTTTTCGTTGTGGTAGAGCTAGGAGTTATATGAGAGAATTTGGACTTTGCAGAATTTGTTTTAGAGAGTTAGCTAGAAAAGGCTTACTTCCGGGTGTTAGAAAAAGTAGTTGGTAAATTTTTAGTAATTTAATTAAATTGTTATAAACTTTAATATTAATTTTTTATGACCGATCCAATAGCTGACATGTTAACTAGAATTCGAAATGGCCTTGCTTATAAAAAAGTCAAGGTAAGTGTTCCTTTTTCAAATTTTAAATTATCTATTGCTAATGTTTTAAAAAAACATGATTGGATTAACGACGTTGAGGTCGTTGAGGTAGATTCGCCTAATAAGGCCAATTCTAATATGTTTAAAGAAATAGATATTGTTTTAAAATATCAAAAAAACGGCGAACCAGTTATTAGAAATTTAAAAAGAGTAAGTAGGCCAGGTAGGAGAGTATATAAAAAAGGAGAAGAAATCAAAAAAATAAAAAGTGGTTATGGTATGTCAATTATTTCTACTTCAGATGGAGTTATGGCTGGCCATAAAGCTTATAAAGAGGGTAAAGGCGGAGAAATTATTTGTAAAATATGGTAACTTAAATTTTATGTCACACATAGGTAAGCAAAAAATAAATATTCCTGAAAAAGCAGAAATTAAAATCACTAAACAAGAAATCTCTGTTAAAGGACCAAAGGGTGAGTTAAAATTAGACTTACCAAGAAATGTAAAAGTAGAAAAAAGTGAAGATTTCTTAAATGTTTCTGTTAAAAAACCAGAAGTTAAACAGCAAAGATCTCTTTGGGGTACTTTTGCCCGTCTTATATCAAACATGATCCATGGTGTGACTGAAGGATTTAAAAAAGAATTAGAAATGGTTGGGGTAGGATATAAAGCCAATGTAAAAGGAGATACTCTGGTTCTTTCGGTTGGTTTTTCTCATGATGTTTCTTTTAAAATACCAGAAAATATCGAAATAACTGCTAAAAAAACTGATATTACTATTGAAGGCATTGATAAACAAAGAGTAAATCAAATTGCTGCTGAAATAAGAAGTATTAGAAAGCCTGAGCCTTATAAAGGTAAAGGTATTAAATATAAGGATGAAATTATTCAGAGAAAGGCTGGTAAAAAGGCAGTTTCTGGTGATGGCGTGGGGGCCTAGTTTATAAATTTTTATTAAGTTTTTAAAAATATGACCAAATTATCTAAAAGAAAAAAAAGACATCGAAGAATTAGGGGTAAGGTTTCTGGTACCAAAGAAAGACCTCGTTTATCTGTTTTTAAAAGTAATAAATTTACTTATGCTCAGCTTGTAAACGATAAAAAGGATGAAACCTTAGTAAGCGCAGATTCAAGAGAGTTAAAAAAAGATAAAAAAACCAAAAATAAACTAAATAAAACCGAAGCTGCTAAAAAAACAGGCGAGCTTTTAGCTGAAAAAGCTAAGAAAAAGAAAATCAAAAAAGTTGTTTTTGATCGTAGTGGTTATCGCTTTCATGGTAGAATTAAGGCTTTGGCTCAAGGTGCTCGAGATAAGGGCTTAAAATTTTAAAAATTATGGCAAAAAAGAAAAAATTTACAAAAACTAAAAGAGAATTTGATCAAGAACTAGTTGATCTTGCTAGGGTAGTAAGAGTTATCAAAGGTGGAAGACGTTTGAGATTTAGGGCTTGTATTGTTTTAGGCAATAGAAAGGGTAAAATTGGTATGGGGGTAGCCAAAGGATCTGATGTGCCTATTGCTATTCAAAAAGCAGTTAAAAAAGCCAAGAAAAGTATGGTTGAGGTTCCTATAAAAGACGGAACTCTTTCTCATAGTATAAAAATGAAACTAGGAGCTGCTAGAATCATTTTAAGACCAGCCCCAAAGGGTCATGGTATTATTGCTGGGGGCACGGTTCGAGTAATACTTAATTTGGCAGGCATTAAAAATGCTACAGGTAAAATTTTAGGATCTCACAATTCAATTAATAATGCTAGAGCAACTATTAAGGCTCTGCAATCTTTAAGAATGTAATTTATATGGTATTAAAATTATCTAATTTAAAACCTAAAAAAGGCTCAAAATCCTCTAGAAAAAGAGTAGGAAGGGGTAATGGTTCTGGTTATGGTACTTATGCAGGCCGAGGTATGAATGGTCAACGCTCAAGATCTGGTGGCAAGGGTGGCTTAAAATTAAAAGGATTTAGAAGTGTTTTAAAAAGAATCCCCAAAAAAAAGGGCTTTAAAAGTATTCATCAAAAGCCAGCTATTATTAATATTGAAACCTTGCAAAATAAATTTAAGTCTGGTGATAAGGTAAATCTGAAAGTCTTGCAAGAGAAAAATATTTTATCTAAAAAGGATAAAAAGTTTAAGATTTTGGGTAGAGGTAAGCTTAATAAAAAGCTTACGGTTTATGCAAATCAATTTTCTAAGCCTGCTCTTAAAATAATAGAAAAGGCTGGTGGAAAAGCTATAACAAGATAGTAATTTTTATATATGTTTTTAAAAAAAATACAAAGAATTTGGGGCATTAAAGATTTGCGCAAAAAAATACTTTTTGTGTTATCAATGCTTATTATTTTTAGAATTGCAGCTCATATTCCAGTACCTGGCGTAAATATTGAAAACCTTAAAGAGTTATTTTCTCAAAATCAAATGTTAGGAATGCTTAATGTAATGTCTGGTGGGGCTATGAGTAACTTTTCTGTGGTAGCAATGGGTGTTGCCCCTTTTATTACTGCTTCTATTATTATGCAGCTTTTAACCATGATTGTTCCTAAGTTAGAAGAATTATCAAAGCAGGGGCCAGCTGGTAGAAAGAAAATTAATCAATATTCAAGATTTTTAACTGTTCCTTTAGCAATTTTTCAATCTTATGGCATGATTACTCTTTTGCGGCAATCATCTGCCACTATTGTTTCTGACCTATCTTTAATCCAAACTCTTCATATAATGCTAGTTATGACAGCAGGAACAGTATTTTTAATGTGGCTTGGTGAGCTTATTACAGAAAAAAATATTGGTAATGGAGTTTCTTTAATAATTTTTGCTGGTATAGTAGAAAGAATACCAGCTTCTTTACAACAAACTATAGTAACCTTTTCTTCTTCTAAGATTATGGAGTTTTTAATCTTAACAGGTTTAGCTGTTATAACGATTGCTGGAGTGGTTATGATTACTCAGGCTCAAAGAAATATACCGGTAACTTATGCTCGGCGCGTAAGAGGTAGGAAGATGTTTGGTGGCCGAGACACTTATTTGCCATTAAAGGTAAATCAAGCTGGTATGATACCAATCATTTTTGCTATTTCAGTAGTTTTATTCCCTGGCTTAATAGGCAAGATTATGATGCGTTCTGGGACTGCCTTTATTGCTAATGTTGGAGAATTTTTAGCAGGAGTCATGCAAAATCAACTTATTTATGGTTTAATTTATTTTGCTTTAGTAGTTGCTTTTGCTTATTTTTATACAAGTATTGTTTTTCATCCAGATGAGATTTCTGAAAATTTACAAAAACAAGGTGGCTTTATCCCTGGGATAAGACCTGGTGATCATACTTCTGATTATCTGGCGGCTATTAGCAAAAGAGTAATGTTTGCTGGAGCAATGTCACTTGGTATTATTGCTGTTTTACCAGTAATAATTCAAAATACTTTTCAAACCTCTAGTTTTGTTATAGGTGGAGCCGCGGTTTTGATTGTTGTGAGTGTAGTTCTTAGAACAGTTAAACAAATCAAAGCCCAGATATCTATGCATGAGTATGAGGGTGGGGCTAATTAAAAAATATGAAAAATATTTTAAATATTATTTTGTTAGGGCCTCAAGGCTCTGGCAAAGGAACTCAAGCTAAATTATTGGCAAGAGATTTTGGTTTTAAACACATAGAAATAGGTAAGGTTTTAAGAGAAATTTCTAAAAAAGAAACCAATCTAGGTAAAAGAGTGGCCCGTATTATAAATCAGGGCAACATGGTGCCTATATCCATGATTTCAGAAATAGTGGGACAGGAATTAAAAAAAGTTTCTAAAGATCAAGGCATTATTTTTGATGGTACCCCAAGGCGATTAGGCGAGATTAAGCCCTTAAAGGAAAATTTAGCAAAACATGAGAGAAAGATTACTCATGTCTTTTTTATATCAATTTCAAAACAAGAGTCTATTAAACGTTTAAAAAAAAGAAAGATTTGTCTTAATTGTGGCACGCCCTTTATAATAGGGGAAACTATTAACAAAGACGAAGTTATTTGCCCAATATGTGGCGGAGAAGTTGTTGTGAGAAGGGATGAAACTCCAGAAAGTATTAAAAAAAGATTAGCCCTATATCGCAAAAAAACAGATCCTGTGGTAAATTATTTTAAAAAAGAAAATAAATTAATTAAAATTAATGGAGAAGATTCAATTAATAATGTTTATAAAGAAATTAAATCTTATTTATGATTCACATTAAAACAGATAAAGAAATAAAAATTATGCGTCAAGCTGGTAAAATATTGGCTGATATTTTGAATAAAGTAATTAGTAAGGTTGAGCCAGGCGTAAGTACTTATAATCTTAATGAACTAGCTGAAGACTTAATAAAAAAAGCTGGAGTAAAAGCGGCTTTTAAGGGTTTTGGGCCTCAAGGTCATGAATTTCCTGCTGCTCTTTGTACTTCAGTAAATCAAGAAGTAGTTCATGGTATTCCTAGTAAAGATAAAATTTTAAAAAGAGGTGATATCATAGGAATTGATTGCGGGGTTAAATTTAAGGGATATTATTCAGATATGGCTAAAACTATTCCCGTGGGTAAGCTTGACTTAAAAACAGAAAAATTACTTGCAGTTACTAGAGAATGTTTAGAAAAGGGGATTGGAGCAGCTAATTCAGGTAATCATTTAGGAGATATTTCTAATGCTATTCAAACACATGCTGAGAAAAATGGCTTTAGCGTAGTAAAAACCTTAACTGGACATGGGGTTGGCAAAGAACTTCACGAAGAGCCCAGCGTTTTTAATTATGGTCGTCCAGAAACAGGACCAAGGCTAAAAAATGGCATGGTCTTAGCTTTGGAACCTATGATTAATCAAGGCACTGAAGAAGTAAAAACCAAAGAAGATGGCTGGACTATTGTAACTATGGACGGCTCTTTTTCAGCTCATTTTGAGCATACAATTCTAATAAATGATTCAGAAGCAGAGATCTTAACTAGGATTAAATAATATATAATAAAATAATACAATATAATATTATTTTAAACTGTAATTTTATAAATTACAGTTTTTTTATTGGTTAAAATTTGTTATAATAAACTTATGTATATATTGGGAATTGATTATGGCAGGATTAATATAGGTCTTGCCATAGCAGATGAAGAATTAAAAATAGCTATGCCTTATAAAAATATAAAAAATAAGGATACTTTAAGTTATTTAAAAAAGATTATTAAAGAATTGGATGTAAAAAGGATAGTAATTGGCATGCCCATGGGTTTAGATAACCAAAAAACCAATTTTACTGAACCTACTAAGCATTTTATTGAAAAGCTTAAAAAAAATCTTTCTTTGCCCATTTCTGAGTTTGATGAAAGGTTTACCACTCAAATGGCAAAAAAGTTGATAAATTCCAGCGATAATCATAAAGTAGCAGCTCAAATTATACTTCAAAATTATATTGATTCAAATTAAATTTATGTATTTTATTTTTTTTATAATTAGTTTTTTTCTAGCTTTGGTTTTAACGCCTATTTTAAGAAAAATTGCTTTAAAGCTTAGCATTATTGACTTTCCCTTTAAAAAAAGAAAAATTCATAAAAAGCCAACTCCCTTGCTTGGGGGCTTGGCTATTTTTTTAGTTATTTTTATAGTTGTTTTTTTAGCTTTTTTATTAAAAGTTTGGCCGGAAGCAAATGTTAATTTAAAACATTTATTAGGTCTTTTATTGGGAGGGGCTATTTTAATGATAGGAGGGTTTTTAGATGATAAGTATGATTTAAGTCCCTGGGTTCAAATCATATGGCCAATATTGGCAGCCTTAGTTGTTATTGTAAGTGGAGTGGGGATAGAGTTTATAAATAATCCTTTTGGTGAGGGATATATTTATTTTAATAATTTAAAAATAGAAGTTTTAAAAATTAATGGCATACCTTATTATTTTACGCCCTGGTCAGATATAATTACCTTTATTTGGCTAATGATTTTAATGTATGCTACTAAACTTTTAGATGGCTTAGATGGCTTAGTTTCTGGCCTTACTTGTATTGGGGCATTAACTATTGCTGGCCTTTGCCTTTTAACTATTTTCCATTTGCCTAATTTAGGTTTTTTATCCTTAATCGTGGCTGGGGCATTTTTGGGGTTTTTAATATATAATTTTCAGCCAGCTAAGATTTTTTTAGGAGAAGGAGGTAGTCTTTTTGCGGGTTTTATTTTAGGCTGTTTAGCTATACTTTCTGGCAGTAAATTGGCAACCACTTTTTTAATTGCCGGTTTAGCTATATTTGATATATTCGGAGTATTTTTTAAAAGAATTTTAAAAGGAAAATCTCCTTTTAAGGGTGATAAAAGCCATTTACATTTTAGACTTTTAAGACTTGGTATGAGTAAGAAAAAAGCTGTAATTATTTACTGGATTTTAGCTTTAATTTTTGGTTTTTCTGCCTTGTTTTTGCAAACCATAGGAAAAGTAATAGCAATTATATTACTTTTTGTTATTTTTATTATCTTAGGGATATTTTTGCCGATTAAAACAAAGGATTCTGGCAATGATTAAAACTAATTTTAATTGACAAAACCCTAGTATTTGATATAATTTTAAATATAAATTTCCTTTATATGTCAGAAAAAAACAATGATAATTTAAGTAAAATCAACTCAACACAAAAAAATGGTGTTGATAATTTAAGTAGAATCAAAAAAGAAAATACTGACGATGTATGTCTTTTTGCTAAAACTAATTTTCGCAATCAGCATAAAAAGTTTGGTATTAGAACGGATGATAGAAGGCGTCATATGTATTTAGTAGGAAAAACCGGTACTGGCAAAACTACTACTATAGAAAATATGATTTATCAAGACATTCAAGCTGGCAAAGGGGTGGCGGTTGTTGACCCTCATGGAGATTTAGCAGAGAAAATGATTAATTGCATCCCTTCAGAAAGAATAAATGAAACTCTTTATTTTAATCCAGCTGATACAGAATTTCCAATTGCTTTTAATATTTTAGAAAAAGTTGATTCTAAGAGGCGACATTTGGTAGCTTCGGGTTTAGTTGGGGTCTTTAAAAAGATTTGGGCTGACTCTTGGGGACCAAGATTGGAATATGTTTTAAGAAATACAATTCTTTCCCTTTTAGAATATCCTGATAGTACCTTGCTTGGGATTATGAGAATGTTGGTAGATAAAGATTTTAGAAGTAAGGTGGTTGATAATTTAACTGACCCAGTAGTTAGATCTTTTTGGGTTGAGGAATATAATCGTTATCATGATAGATTAAGAACAGAAGCCATTGCCCCAATTCAAAATAAAGTAGGTCAATTTCTTTCAACTTCTCTTATAAGAAATATTGTGGGGCAGGTAAGATCGAAATTTAATATTAGAGAAGTAATGGACCAGGAGAAGATTTTAATAATGAATTTGTCCAAAGGAAGAATCGGAGAAGATGCCTCATCTCTTTTAGGGGCAATGATGATTACCAAAATTCAATTAGCTGCAATGTCAAGAATGGATATGAAAGAAGAAGATAGAAAAGATTTTTATCTTTATGTAGATGAATTTCAAAATTTTGCTACAGAGTCGTTTGCAAGCATTTTATCAGAAGCAAGAAAATATCATCTTAATTTAACCTTAGCTCATCAATATATTGGCCAGCTTATTACGGATCAGTCTGATAGAGTTAGAAATGCAGTTTTTGGAAATGTTGGCACAATGGTAGTTTTTAGGGTTGGGGCTGAAGATGCAGAATTTTTATCTAGAGAGTTTGCTCCTCGTTTTACTGAAGATGATTTAGTAGACTTGGATAAATATAATGTTTATGTAAAGCTTATGATAGATGGGGTAACTTCAGACCCCTTTTCTGCCATAACTTTACCGCCAATATCAGAGCCAGAAAATAATGAAGAAAAGATTATAAGAGCTTCTAGGGAGCGTTATGCTGAACCCAAAGAAGTGGTAGAGGATAAAATTGCTAGATGGAGTGGGCTTATTAAAAAAGGTCAGGATCTAAATGATTTAAAAAATAAAAAAGATAAGCATAAAGCTATTTGTAGTGAATGTGGCAAAACTACTTATGTGCCATTTGTTCCAGATGGATTAAGGCCAGTTTACTGTAAGGATTGTTTAAAAAAGAAGAAAAAAGAAAAAGATTTAAAGGATAATTCTCAAAAGGAAACAAAAGATAGCTTGCCAAAAAAATCAGACAATAATTCCTAAACCCTTTGTTTGTATGAAAAAGCGCTCTATATTTGTTATATCACTTTTACTCGGCTTAATAGTAGCTTTTGCTATTTATCAGCATATTGGATTTAAGCATGTTTTTGAAAAATTAAAGCTTTTTAATGGTTGGCAAATGATTGCCCTTTTTTCTTTTACAGCCTTTAGGGTTTTTATTTGGACTCTAAAGTGGAAATTGATTTTAAAGAAATTTGATTGTAAAGACATTCCCTTATTAAAACTTTCAGCTTCTAGAGTAGCTGAGATTGCTATCAGTTATACTACTCCAGGGGTTTATTGGGGTGGCGAAGGAATTAGAATTTTTTCTTTAAAAAAACATCATAATATTCCTATTTCTCGGGCCACAACAACGGTTTTATTAGATAGATTGTTTGATATTTTTGGTTTTTCCTTATTTTTATTCATAGGCTTTGTTATTGCAATTTTTAGTAATAATCTTTTAGTAGCTGCCTTGCTTTTATTGGGTATTTTAATAGCCTGTGCTGGCTTATTTATTGGCTTAAAAGTTTTTGGATTAAAAAGAATTTTAGGCTGGTTAACAAAAATTCTTCATTTAAATCGAATTAAGTCTTTATCTAGTGGGAAAAGTGTTGTTATAGCCCAAAAGTTAAAGTTAGTTGGCCATCAAATGGTAGAGTTTTTAAAAAAAGGTCCCAAGCATTGGTTTTCAATAGTCTTTGTTGCTTGCTTTGCTTTTTTTATTGAGGTGGCTCAACTTTTTTTATTTTTTGTTTTTTTGAAAAAAACCATTCCTGCTATTATGGATCTTTTTGTAGCAAGAGCAATGATGATATTTTCTTCGATCTTAAGTGTTATTCCTGGAAATATAGGTATTTATGAAGGGGCAAGTGTACTGGGCTTTGAAACTGTTAGTCTTTCTGCTAAATTAGGATTAACGTTTAGCTTGCTTACTAGATTCTTTGATCTTATTTTTGTAGGTTTTGGGGCAGTTATTTTAATTTCCTATAGTGGATTATTTTTAATTAAAGTTATAAATGGCGATAAAAAAGATAAAAATATTATGCAATCTGATCAAATACGTCAAAAATTTATTAATTTTTTTAAAAGAAAAGATCATACTGTGGTTAAAACCTCTTCTATTGTTCCGGCTGATTCAAGTGTTTTATTCACCTCTGCTGGAATGCAGCAATTCATTCCTTATTTAAGTGGTGATAAGCAGCCTCAATATAAAAGGGCCGTAAGTGTCCAAAAATGTTTTCGAACTTCTGATATTGAGGAAGTGGGTGATAAGGTTCATCATACATTTTTTGAAATGCTTGGTAATTGGTCTTTTGGGGATTATTTTAAAGAAGAAGCCATAAAGTGGTCTTTAGACTTTTTAACCAATGAACTAAATATTAAAAAAGAAAAAATTTGGGTTACAATTTTTAAGGGCAATGAAGATGTCCCTAAAGATACAGAGGCTTTAAAAATATGGCAACAATATATTCCCAAAAAAAGAATAAAAGAATTTGGTAGTAAAGATAATTTTTGGGGGCCTGTTGGTGAAGCTGGTCCTTGCGGGCCTTGTTCAGAGATTCATATTGATATGGGAGAAGAGTTTAAAAAAGGTAAATGCGATTTAGAGAATTGCGGCCCAAATTGTAGCTGTGGAAGGTTTGTTGAGGTTTGGAATTTAGTTTTTATGCAATATAATTTAACTAAAGATAATAAATTTAAAAAATTACCTCAAAAAAGCATTGATACAGGAGCTGGCCTAGAAAGACTAACTGCTCTTTTGCAAGGTGAGCCTTCTGATTATGAAACAGATCTTTTTAAGTCAATTATGGTTAAAATAGACTTACTTTTAAAGGTAGGACAAATTGAAAACAAAAAAGCTCAAAGAATAATAGCTGATCATGCCAGGGGTATTTGTTTTTTAATTTCTGATGGAGTTTTACCTTCAAACAAGGGTAGGGGCTATGTTTTAAGGCGCCTTATAAGAAGGGCTATAAGATATTTATCCCTTATAGGCGGGAAGTCAGAGATGCTGCCAGTTCTGGCCAAGCATATTATAAAAAAATATAAACATGTTTATCCTAAATTATTAGAAAAAAATAATGATATTATAACCATAATACAAAAAGAATCAGAAAAATTTGAAAAAACCTTAAATCAAGGTTTAAGAGAATTTAAAAAACTAGTTAAAGAAACTAAGAAAAAAAATAAAAAAGAAATAGATCCCCAAAAGGCATTTCATCTTTATGATACTTATGGCTTTCCCTATGAACTGTCCAATGAAATGGCAAAAGAAAATGGTTTAAAAGTAAATGAAAAAGATTTTAATAAGGCTTTTAAAGAACATAAAAAAATATCTCGAGCTGGAGTTAAAAAGAAGTTTGGGGGAGTAGGGGAGCTGGGTGAAACTGTTGCTCCTCATCATAGTGCTACTCATCTTTTACAACAAGCCCTGCGTGATGTTTTAGGTGATCATGTTAAACAAACTGGTTCTGATTTAAAGCCTGATCGTCTTCGCTTTGATTTTATCCATGACAAGCCTTTAACAGACAAAGAAATAAAAGAAGTTGAAGATATTGTTAATGATAAAATTAAAAAAGATTTAAAAGTAACCTATAAAGAAATGCCCTTAGAGCGCGTTGATGAAACTGGTGCTTTGGCATTTTTTAAAGAAAAATATCCTAAGATTGTTAAGGTTTATTCTATAGGTGATTATTCAAAAGAAGTTTGTGCTGGCCCCCATGTTAACCATACTGGAGAAATTGGTGGCTTTAAAATTATTAAAGAAAAGTCTTCTGGGGCTGGTGTTAGAAGAATAAAAGCAAAAATAGGCAAAAATGTATAAAGTAAACTTAGAACAATTTAGCGGTCCTTTTGACTTATTATTAAAACTAATTAAAAAACAAGAGCTTGATATTTGTAATATATCTTTAGCTAAAGTAGCTGATTCTTTTTTACAAGAAATTAAAAAAATAAAAGATATTAAACCTGAAAAATTAGCAAGTTTTTTAGAAATTGCAGCCCAATTGCTTTTAATAAAGTCAAGGTTAGTAGTTCCCAGTGAAGAGGAAGGGTTAGAAGAAGATAATCTAGCTTACAGACTTCAAATTTATAAAGAATATGCCAAAGCCAGTGTTACTATTGAAAATTTAGCTAAAAGTGAAAAAGCAAGTTTTTTTAATGAAAAAAATCCTGAAAAAGCAAAAGTAATGGCTGATAATAGTGCTATATCTTCTAGCTTATTAAATAAGTATTATAGGGGAATATTAAAAAAAATAAAAAAGCAGTTAAAAATTACCAAGAAAATTAAAAAAATAAAAATAGTTTCTTTAAAAAAGAAAATTTCTGATTTAAAAAAATATTTAAAAAATAAAAAAAGTATAATATTTAATAAAATTATTAAAAATCAAACTAAATCAGAAAAAGCTGCTATGTTTTTAGCTGCTTTAGAGCTTTTAAAGCAAAACAAGATTAGCATAAATCAGGAAAAATTATTTGGGGAGATTATAATTAAGCAAATATATGAGTAATACAAATTTAAAATCTATAATAGAAAGTCTTTTATTTGTTTCACATAAGCCTTTAAGTTTAAATGAGTTTGCAAAAATAACTGGTGGAAAAAAAGAAGAAATTAAAGAAATAATAATAGATTTAAGTCAGGAATACAAAGCTCAGAATAGGGGTATTATTATTTTAGAAAATAATAATAAATATCAATTAGCCTCTAATCCTGATAATGCCAAAGCTATTAAAGCTTTTTTTAAAAAAGAGGTTAGTGATGAGATGACCCCAGCTTCCTTAGAAACTTTATCTATCGTAGCTTACAGGGGTCCAATTAACAGACAAGAATTAGAAGAAATAAGGGGAGTAAATTGTTCTATTATTTTAAGGAATCTTTTAATTAAGGGTTTAATTGAGAAAAAAGATCAAGAAAATGAAATTTATGACATAACCTTAGAATTTATGCGCCGAGTTGGTATTTCTAAAAAACAAGATTTGCCTGAATTTGAAGGTTTAAATGGCAATGTACCTTTGGGGGAATTTATTGATCAAGATCAAGTTTAGAGTTAAGTTATAAAGATAATATATATATTTTTTTAAACCTATATTTTAGGTTTTTTTATTTTATAACTTAAAAATAATCTGCTAAAATAAAAACATGAATAAACATGTCCATTTTACAGGTATAGGGGGAATTGGTATGTCAGGCCTGGCTCAATATTATTTAAGCCAGGGGTTTGAGGTGTCTGGCTCTGATTTAAGGTCAAGCGAGATCATTGATTTTTTAAAAGAAAAGGGGATGGATATTTATTTGGGCAAGCAAACTGGTAAAGGTATATTAAAAAATACTCAAATGGTGGTTTTTTCTCCAGCTATTAAAAAAAATAATAAGGACTTAATCAAAGCTAAAAAATTGGGCATAAGAGTCTTAAGCTATCCTCAAGCTTTAGGAAAATTAACTAAAAAGTATTTTTCAATTTGTGTTTCTGGCACTCATGGCAAAAGTACAACTACTTCAATGCTTTACTTTGCTTTAAAGCAAGGAGGCCTTGATCCAACCGTTATAGTAGGAACTAAATTAAAAGAATTTAATAATTCTAATTTTAAAAAAGGTAAAAGCAAATTTCTTTTAATAGAAGCAGATGAATATAAAGATTCTTTTTTAAATTATTCTCCTAATGTAATTGTTTTAACCAATATTGAGGCAGATCATTTAGATTATTTTAAAAATTTAAAAGGCGTTTTAAGATCTTTTAAAACATATTTGTCTCAAATTGAAAAAAATGGCTTTTTAATTGTAAATGAAAAAGATCAAAATATTAAAAAAATAATTAAAAATAAAAAATATTTTAATTTTCATAATATTGAAACTGATTATAAAAAGGAAATAAAGAAAAATTTAAAAGTTCCTGGTCATCACAATTTTTTAAATGCTTTAGCTGCTTTTAAGACAGCCCAGGTTTTAGGTCTTAAAAGCAAGGATATTATAAAAGGCTTATCTCAATTTAATGGATGTTGGCGTCGTTTTGAAAAAAGAAAAATTAAAATTAATAAAAATGCAAAGGATTTAATTTTTGATTATGGTCATCATCCTACAGAAATTTTAGCTACTTGCAAAACTATAAGAGAGGAGTTTAAAAATAAAAAAATAAAATTAATTTTTCAACCTCATCAATATCAAAGAACAAAATTACTTTTTAATGATTTTGTTAAAACATTTAAGGTAATATCTAAAAATTTAATAGATAAAATATTTATTACAGACATCTTTGATGTAGCAGGCAGAGAAACACTTAAAAAAGAAATTGATTCCAAAAAATTAGTTAAAAGTATTAATCATACCAATGTTTTTTACTTAAAAGGCGAAAATATTTGTAAAAACATTAAAAATACTAAAGAAGATGTAATTTTAATTATGGGAGCGGGTGATATTTATGAAAGGGTTTTAAAGATATTTAAAGAAAAATTTTTATAATTTTTGGTTTTAAGGCATTGACAAAAGTACATTTTTTTGCTATCTTTAGGCTATAACCACAAAGGTTATTTACAAAAAAATAAGGAGGAAAATCATGACAAAAAAATTAATGATTTTAACGGTTTTATTGGCCGTATTTTTAGTTATGGTAGGATGTTCTGGGAATAAATATCTCAAACGTCCAAGCTTTACCAAAGAAGTTGGCAAGACCTGGGTAGAAAAGGGTCATATTTATAGCGTTGCCCTTGAAAAGGGGCCCAATATGAGGGTTGCATCTAGCAGATCTCATATAAGCGCTTTACTTTATTTGGCCGATTATTTTTATGAAAAAGCCCGAAAAGAGGGTGGCCTAAAGACTCATGAGTTAAGAAAGACTCTTGATAATTCATATATGATTGGAACTTACGCAGAAAGAGATAAGGGTTCGATCTGGGTATGGATTATGGTAAAGGCTAAGTTGCCATAATTGTTATTATCGCCCGTAACTTAAAAGTTGCGGGTTTTTCTTTAAAAATTTAATTTTATTTGATCTTTATTTATATTAAGGTTAAAATAAATAAAAAGCTTAATCTTTTTTATGATAAAAAAAATTAAAAAAATAATAAGAGCACTTACTCCAAGTTTTATAATTAAATTTTATCATTTAAGCATTGCTTATTTGGCTAGTTTTATATATGGAAACCCAAGCAAGGATTTAATTGTTATCGGAGTAACTGGTACGGCTGGTAAATCAACAGTAGTTAATTTTATAGCTGACATATTAAAAGAGTCAGGTAAAAAAGTAGGGGCGAGTACTACTTTTAATTTTAGAATTGGAGAAAAAGAGTTTGAAAATAAAATTAGAATGACAATGCCGGGTCGTTTTATTTTACAAAAATGGCTTTATAAAATGAAAAAAGCTGGCTGCAAGATGGCAATAATAGAAGTAACTTCTCAGGGGTTGGCCCAATTTAGGCACAAAGCTATTAATTTTGATTTAGTTTTATTTAATAATATTAGCAAAGAACACATAGAAGCTCATAAAGGATTTAATAATTATTTAAAAGCTAAACAAATGCTTTTTAAGCATTTGTTTAAAATGCCTAAAAAGAAAATTAATGGTAAAAAAATTAAAAAAACTAGCATAGTTAATATAGACGATAAACATGCAGAGGATTTTTTAAAATATCCAGCTGATAAAAAATATGGTTTTAGTTTAAAAGAAAGTAATAAGAGCAATATAGAAGTAGTTCAAGCTAAAGAGGTTAAGCCAAGTATTTCTGGTTTAGACTTTAAAGTAAAGCAAACTAAAATTCATTTAAATCTTTTAGGCAAGTTTAATGTATATAATGCTTTAGCTGCTATTTTAGTTGGATTAAATCTTGGCTTAAATATTAAAACTTGCAAAAAGGCTTTAGAAAAAAGAAAAGTTGTCCCAGGTAGAATGGAAATTGTTAATAAAAAGCCCTTAATTTGCGTTGATCAAGCTCATACTCCAGATGAATTGGAAAATGTGTATAAAACTTTAACAAATATAAAAGAAGATAATTTAATCCTTGTTTTAGGGGCAGCTGGAGGGGGGAGAGATAAGTGGAAAAGACCAGTAATAGGCAAGTTAGCAGAAGAATATGGAGATATAATTATATTAACCAATGAAGATCCTTTTTGGGAAGATCCTAAAGCAATTATAAACGAGATTTTAACTGGTATTAAAGCTAAAAATAAACTATTTTCAGAAAATAAATTATTTAAAATATTAAATAGAAAAAAGGCATTAAAAAAGGCAATTGATTTAGCTGGGGAAAAGGATATTATTGCAGTTACAGGTAAGGGCTCTGAACCTTGTATAGTAGAAAAGGGCAAAAAGATCCCTTGGAAAGATCAAGATGTTATTAAAGATATTCTGTGGGGACAAAATGTGGATAACTAAAAAACCTAGCTTAAGTAAAACAAAAATATTTCTTGACAAGATAATATTCTTTTGTTATATTTGATTATGGTCTAATAAGTATAAATAAGCTTTCAAATCTATTAATTCAATTAATAGTTAAGTCTAAATTTAAAATCAATAACCCTTTCAAGAATACTGGAAGGGATTTTATCTCTTAAAAAAAATAAGCTTATGGGTAAGCGCAAATATTTTACTAAATCAAAATATAGCCTAGGTTTACCGGATTTGATAAAAATACAAAAAGATTCTTATGATTGGTTTTTAAATAATGGCTTAGAAGAGGTTATTAAGGAAATTTCTCCTATTCAAGATGCAGTTGGCAAAAATTATGAACTGCATTTTTTGGGTTGTCATGTAGATGAGCCCAAATTTGATGAAATGACCAGTCGTAACAGAAATTTAACTTATAAGGCACCAGTTAATGTAAAAATAAGACTGATAAATAAAAAGACTGGTAAAAAACAAACCCAAGAAGTATATTTTGGAGACATGCCGCTAATGAGTAAACGCGGTACTTTTATTATTAACGGTATTGAAAGAGTTATAGTAAGTCAACTGATTAGGTCTCCGGGTGTTTATATTAGCAGAGAAAATGTAAGGGGACGTTTTTGTTATGGTGGTAAAATTATTCCAGAAAGAGGTTCTTGGCTTGAATTTATAACAGATCGTCATAAAGTTGTTTGGGTTAGAATTGATAGACAAAGAAAAATTCCTGCTACTGCTCTTTTAAGAGTATTTGGAATTGGGTCTGATAAAGAAATTTTAGACTGGTTTAAGGGATTGGGTAAAAAAGAAATGGAGTATTTAAAAGAAACTTTAGAAAAAGATCCATCTTCTTCAGAAAAACAAGGTTTTGTAGAAGTTTATAAAAAAATGAGACCAGGAGAATTACCCACAATAGATAATGCTAGAAGTTTAATTGAAGCTAGTTTTTTTAGACATGATAGATATGATTTAAGTAAGGTGGGGCGTTTTAAATTAAATCAAAGATTAGGTTTTAAGAAAAAAATAGAAAAACGAGTTTTAAGAACAGAAGATATTTTCCACGTTTTAAAAGAAATTATATCTTTAAATGTTTCTCAAGAACCAGCTGATGATATTGATCACTTATCAAGTAGAAGGGTAAGGGCTGTAGGAGAGTTGGTTCAAAGTAGAATGAGAGTTGGTATGCTTAGAATGCAACGTATTGTTAAAGACCGAATGAGTACTATTGAGGCAGAAAAAATGACTCCAGGTAAATTAGTAAATATTAGACCAATCGGGGGAGTGCTTCAGCAATTTTTTATGTCTTCCCCCCTTTCTCACTTTATGGATCAGGTTAATATTTTATCAGAATTAGAACACAAGCGTCGTTTAACAGTTTCTGGTCCAGGTGGTTTAAATAAAGATAGGGCAGGCTTAGAAGTAAGAGATGTTCATCGTACTTATTATGGAAAAATTTGTCCTATTCAAACGCCAGAAGGGCCAAATATTGGTTTAGTAAATCAATTAGCCTGTTTTGCTCGTCTTAATAATTTTGGTTTTATAGAAACCCCTTATAGAAAAGTTCAAAAGGGTAAATTAACAAATGAAATAGTATATTTAAACGCCAAAGAAGAAGAAGAGCATGTTTTAGCACCCTTTTCAGTTAAAGTTGATCAAAACGGAAAGATTATAGAAAATATTGTAGAGGCCAGAATTCATGGTAAGCCCTCAATTTGTGATAGAGATGAGGTGGAATTTATTGATACTGCTCCCAATCAAATTATTAGTGTGGCAACTTCTCTTATTCCTTTTCTAGAGCATAATGATGCAGCTCGTGCTTTAATGGGATCTAATATGCAAAGGCAAGCTGTACCTCTTTGTAGACCAGAGGCGCCTTTAGTAGGAACCGGGGTTGAGAAAAAAGTAGCTGAAGACTCAGGTTATGTTATTAAAGCTAAAGAAGATGGTAAAATAGTAGAAGTTGATTCTAAACACATTGTTGTTAAATACAAATCTGGTAAAAAGCAAGAATTTGAATTAGAAAAATATCAAAGATCTAACTTTGATACTTGTTTTAATCAACGTCCTAGAGTTGATCAAGATCAAAAGATTAAAAAAGGAGATGTTTTAGTAGAAGGGGCATCTACCGAAGATGGAGAATTAGCTTTGGGAGAAAATGTTTTATGTGCTTTTATGCCTTGGGAAGGAGGTAATTATGAGGATGCTATTTTAATTTCTTCCCGTTTAGCAAAAACAGACAAATATTCATCTATTCATATAAAAGAACACACTATTGATGTTAGAGAAACAAAATTTGGTAAAGAATCTACTACTTGTGATATTCCCAATGTAAGTGAAAAAAAATTAAAAGATTTAGATGAGGATGGTATTGTTAGAATCGGGGCCAAAGTTAAATCAGGTGATATTTTGGTAGGGAAAATAACCCCAGAAGGAGAAGTGGAATTAACCCCAGAAGAAAAATTACTTCATGCTATATTTGGAGAAAAATCCCAAGATGTTAGGGATTCTTCACTTTATTTAGAGCATGGAGAAGAGGGTAAGGTTATTGGAGTTAGAATATTTTCAAGAGATGCTGGAGATAAATTAAAGCCTGGGATAATAAAATCAATACAAGTCTTAGTGGCTGACATGAAAAAGATTCAGGTTGGTGATAAGATGTCTGGAAGGCATGGAAATAAGGGGGTAATTTCAAAAATTGTTCCTGAGGAAGACATGCCTTATTTAAAAGATGGTACTCCGGTTGACGTAATACTTAATCCTTTAGGGGTTGTTTCTCGTATGAATTTAGGCCAGATTTTAGAAACCCATCTTGGTTTGGCTGCTAATGAGCTTGGTTACAAAGTAGCTACTCCTACCTTAAATGGTTTATCTGAAAATCAAATTAGACAAGAATTAAAAAAGGCTGGTTTTCCTGAAGATGGAAAATTAACCCTTTATAATGGTAAGACTGGAGAAAGATTTGAAAATAATGTTACAGTAGGTTATATTTACATGCTAAAGTTAAATCACTTAGTTGAAGATAAGATTCATAAGCGTTCTATTGGCCCTTATTCTTTAGTAACTCAACAACCTTTAGGGGGTAAAGCTCAGTTTGGTGGTCAAAGATTTGGAGAAATGGAAGTTTGGGCCCTAGAAGGTTACGGGGCTGCTTACACTCTTCAAGAAATGCTAACCATTAAGTCTGATGATGTGGTTGGTAGGAATAAGGCTTATAGCTCTATTATGGAAGGGGAGCCAGTAGAAGAAATTAATACCCCAGAAGCATTTAATGTTTTGGTAAGAGAATTAAGAGGACTTTGCTTGGAAACCAATATGTTAAAAAATGGTAAAAGAGTAAAGATTAAGGGACTACATAAAAATGCTGATAAACAAAATAAAAAAAAGGAGAAAAAGTAATTAAAATAAATATATAATTTATGCCTGCTCCATCTAGTGTTTCAACATTTATTTTACCAAAAAAGACAAAGCCTAAAACCTCATTTGATTTTGATTCATTAAGGCTTTCTTTAGCTTCGCCTGAAGAGATTAAAAAATGGTCTTATGGAGAAGTTTTAGAACCAGAAACTATAAATTATAGAACAAGAAAACCAGAAAGAGACGGTTTATTTTGTCAAAAGATTTTTGGGCCAGTTAAAGACTTTCAATGTGCTTGTGGTAAATACAAAAAAATTAGATACAAAGGCATTGTTTGTGATAGGTGTGGGGTAGAAGTAACAAGAAGCTTAGTAAGAAGAGAACGATTTGGTCATATTGATTTAGCTGCTCCAGTAAGTCACATTTGGTTTTTAAGAGGAATCCCTTCTAAAGTAGGGATGGTTTTGGGTATGTCAATTAAAAATATTGAAAAAGTAGTTTATTTTGCCAACTTTGTTATTTTTAGCGTAGAAGAGGATTTAAAAAAACAAGTTATTAAAAAACTTAAAAAAGAATTTCAAGATAAAATTAAACAAGCCACAGAAGAAGATATTAAAGAAAGATTAAAAAAAGATTACAAAAAAAACCTAAAACAGATTAAAAGTTTAAAGAAAAAACAACTTATAACAGAAGTTGAATATCGCGAGCTTTCTTTAAAATATGGTCATGTTTTTAATGCTGGTATAGGGGCAGAGGCAATTAGTAGGCTTTTGCAAGAAGAAGATTTAGATAAATTAGCCTCAGATATTAAAAAAGAAAAGTTAAGTACTAAAAGCAAAGGCAAGCAAAAAAAACTAACTAAAAGATTAAAGTTTGTTGAATACTTTTTAAAAAATGATATTAAGCCAGAATGGATGATTTTAAAGGCTTTGCCTGTTGTTCCCCCAAAACTTAGACCATTAGTACCCTTAGACGGTGGTAGATTTGCTTCATCAGATTTAAATGATTTATATAGAAGGGTAATTAATAGAAATAATCGTTTGAAAAAACTTTATAAATTAAATGCTCCTGAAGTAATTTTAAGAAATGAAAAAAGAATGCTTCAAGAAGCAGTTGATGCTTTGATTGATAATAGTAAAAAATCTCGTAAAACTACTACTTCTTCTACTGGTCAAAAAAGACCATTAAAATCTATAGCTGATATGCTAAAGGGTAAGCAGGGTAGATTTAGAAGAAACTTACTTGGTAAACGTGTTGATTATTCAGGCCGAAGTGTTATTGTGGTAGGACCAAAATTGAAAATGCATCAATGTGGTCTTCCAAAAGTAATGGCAGCTGAGCTTTTTAAGCCCTTTGTTGCCTCTAAGTTAATAAAAAAAGAAATAGTTCATAATGTTCACAGTGCTAATAATTTAATAGATAGGGGAACTGAAGATGTTTGGGACGCCCTAGATGAGGTGGTTAAGGATTCTTATGTTTTATTAAATCGTGCTCCTACTTTGCATCGTTTAGGAATTCAGGCCTATCAACCTATTTTAATAGAAGGCAAGGCTATTCAACTTCATCCTTTGGCTTGTGCTGCTTTTAATGCTGACTTTGATGGTGATCAAATGGCAGTTCATGTACCAATTACTAAGCAGGCTCAAGAAGAGGCTAAAAACATT
Source organism: Patescibacteria group bacterium (assembly GCA_035269445.1). Classification (GTDB taxonomy): domain Bacteria; phylum Patescibacteriota; class Patescibacteriia; order UBA2591; family UBA6264; genus DATFJC01. Next base: position 8,139 of record DATFJC010000012.1, on the reverse strand, counting down.
ATGCTTTCTACTCATAATATGTTAAAGCCTTCTAGTGGTGAACCAATTATTACTCCTCCAAAAGATATGGTTTGGGGAGTTTATTATATGACTAAATTTCCTAAAGATGAAAAGAAAAAACAATTAGAATCTAAAGAAAAAGGCTTAAACTTTCCTGCTTTTAGCGATGAAGAAGATGCTATTTCTGCCTATGAAATGAAACGGGTAACTATTAATGAAAAGGTTCTTTTAAGAACTGGAAAAGGTATTATTACTACTAGTGTGGGAAGGATTATATTTAAAAATATTTTACCAAAGGGTATTTATGATATGAAAGAAGTGGTTGATCAAACTAAGTTAAAGCAAATTGTTTCCCGCATTATTGAAGAACAAGGACCAGAAAAGACTGCTCCATATTTAGATAAAATTAAAAAATATAGTTTAAAACACTTAACAATGTCTGGCTTTTCCTGGGGAATGGGAGATTTGCCAAATTTAAAAGGAAAAGATAAAATTTTAAAAATAGCTGAGAAAAAAGTAAAAAGCTTAAATGATCAGTACGAAGAGGGTCTTTTATCAGAAGAGGAAAAACATAAAAAAGTTGTTGATACTTGGATGGATGCCAAAGAAGAGATAACTGAATTAGTTAAAAAAAGCTTACCTCATAATACAGTTTATTCTATGGTTGAATCAGGAGCTCGTGGTTCTTGGAGGCAACTTACTCAAATGTTTGGTATGAAGGGAACTGTTTCTTCTCCAACTGGAAAAAGAATGGAGCTTCCTATTAAATCTGCTTATAAACAGGGTTTAGATGCCTTAGAATACTTTATTTCTACTCATGGTTCAAGAAAGGGTTTGGCTGATACGGCTTTAAGAACTGCTAAGGCGGGATATTTAACAAGAAGACTAGTTGATGTAGCTCAAGACGTTATTGTACGTGAGGACGATTGTGGTGATGAAGAGGGCTTGATTATAACTAGAAAGGGAACCAAAAGAATGAATACTACTTGGGCAGAAAGGATAAGGGGAAGATATGCTGCTGATACAATTAAGGATCCTAAAACAAAAAAAATATTAGCAAGGAAAAACGATTTAATAACAAAAGAAAAAGCAGCTCAAATAGAAAAAGCTGATCCAGAAAGTTTAAAGATTCGTTCTGCTCTTACATGTAAAAGTAATAGAGGGGTTTGTGCTAAATGTTATGGCTATGATTTAAGTTATAACAAAGAGGTTCAAGTTGGCTCCCCAGTGGGGGTAATAGCTGCTCAAAGTATTGGTGAGCCTGGTACCCAGCTTACTTTAAGAACTTTCCATAGTGGTGGTGTAGCTGGTGAGGATATTACTCAAGGTTTACCACGTGCAGAACAACTATTTGAAGCAAGGTCAGTTAAAAAAAGAGCTGTTTTAGCTCATGGTGATGGTAAGGTAAAAATTCTTGATGAAAGTGGCAATAAAAAACTTGTTATTTTATATGATAAGCCTAAGAAAAATAAAAAGGCGAAAAACAAGAAAGGAAAAGATATTAAAAAGAAAGAGCATGATGTTTCTGGCTTTTCTCTTTGGGTAAAAGATGGTGATAGAGTTAAAAAAGGAGATCAATTAACTGATGGACATATAGACTTAGAAGAACTTTATAAGTTAAAAGGCAAAAGAGCGGTTGAAAAATATATATTAAGAGAAATTCAATATATTTATTCTTCTCATGGACAAACCTTGAATGAAAAGCATATTGAGATTATTATTAAAAAAATGTTTTCTCGTTGCATGGTAATAGAGTCTGGTGATACCAGTCTTTTGCCAGGAGAAATAGTGCCTAAGTCTTATTTTCAAGAAGAAAATGAAAAAATTGCAGATTATAAGACTAAAACCCCAGCTAAAGCAAGAGAGCTTTTAGTTGGTATAACAAAAGTATCTCTTTCAACTGATAGTTGGCTTTCTTCTGCTTCTTTTCAAAGAACTTCAAGATCTTTGGCTAATGCTTCGGTAAGCGGTCAGATTGACAATCTTTATGGTTTAAAAGAAAATGTAATTGTGGGGCGCCTTATTCCAGCTGGAACAGGTTGGGAAAAAAGCAAATAAAACATAATTTATTTAAATATTAATTTTTTTTAGTTATGCTTCGCTTGGATTTATTCTAAGCGAAGTGTTTTTATTTAGCTTAATTATAGTTATTTTAAGGAATATGGGATTGACAAAATTCCATAAATTCATTATAATTAAAATACAAAGATCTTTGATAATAAAAAAAAGGAGGCAAAGATGAAAAAGGTAATAATGATCATTATTATCGCGCTATTAGTAGCGATTAGTGTTTTTGGGGAAGTAAATGTAGAAGCTGAAAAGATTATTGATCATGATCTATTTTTAGAAGGCTACTTTACAGAAGAAGAAACCACCCTTTATACTGCTTTTCCGTTAAGCGGAGATTCGTTTAGTTTGGGGCTTGGTCCAAACTTTTTGATAAAGAGCCTAAATGTTAAAACAAGCTTGATCCTTTGTTTTACATTTTCAGGTGAAGGATTTTTTAATCTTGACAGCTATGATGCTTTAGGAGTATTTTCCAAAAAGCATGGACCTTTATATTTTTATAGTAAGAATTTGTTAAGCCTTGATGAAACTGCTTATTTAGAAGATTATAAAGCAAAACACATGTTGCTTTACAGGACAGTAGGTATAGGCTTGGGGCCAGAAATTCTAAACTATAATAATGGCGATCTTGATGTTTTTATCTTGGGCATAGCTTTAGAATATGCTTTTCAAGATTTCCGGTTTGAAATTTTTGCCGGGAAAGGAAACAAGGATAGTAAAAATGCAAATATTTTTACTAAAGAAGATGGCCAAAGTGTAGCTAAGTTTGAATTGGCTTACACTTTTAATTAAATTAAGCTAGGGAGAGTTAAAAAACTCTCCCTTTTTTCTTTTTTTATTAAAATAAGGCAGCTAGATTTTATTTTATTTTATAGCAATCAAGATAATCATCCCATTTAGTTAAGCTATTTTTAGGGGCAAGTATCATGATTGAATTACTGGCTATTTTAGCTTTATTAAAATCAAGGTAGGTCCAATTATTGTCTTTTTTAACTTGGGCGGTTTGATTTTTGACTAAAAGATTTTGATATTTTTGATTGATTTTTTTATTTAACAGGCAATCGATTGTTAAAAATGGAAGAGAAATTTCTTTTGAGCTTTGGTTTATTATGATAAGGATTTCTTTATCTTTATAAATTCTAGAAAAGGCAAAAAGGCCTTCTTTTTTATTGCTAGCATATCTTATATAGGTATTGCCATATTTTAGAGCCTTACTTGATAGTCTAATGTGATTTACTTTTCTAGCTGTTTTATATACTTTGTGATTTTTATTTAAATATGGGTCTTTTTTTGTTAAAGAAGGGTTTTTATTTTGTGACTTACCAATAAAAGAGAGCTTATTAATTGCAGCCACACTACTACCCAGTTTCCAAGGGCCAGCATTGAAAAAGTCTTGGCGAAATAATGAGTCGTGTAAGGGGTTAGAAATAAACTCATTTAAATTTTTGATTTGGCTTGAATTTAAATCTTTTTTATTAATTTGGCCATTTAAGCCTTGCTCAAATCCATAATATATTACGGGTACGCCTTGGGAAACTGATAAATAAGATAGGCCTAGCTTTGTTTTATTTATATTTTCGGGATATTTACTGCTAAAACGGGGCCAGTCATGTATTTCTAAAACATTCCAAAAGGTATTATAATCAGCTTGATTGGAAATAGCATTAAAGTCTTTTGAATTAAAGTAGCCTTGTAGTGATTTAATGTTTTTTTGATTAAGTAATACATCTTTAGATATGCCACTAAACTTAAAATTATAAATTGCATTAAGGCCAGGATATTTAAAGTTTTTATGAGAAAGATATTTGTTTTTTAAGGATTTAATTTTTTCAATTAAAGTAAGGGGTAGCTTCTTAGCTTGATCTGGCTGATTAACATTTTCTACAATTTTGCCTAATTGTTTAACTTGGTGATCAGCATTGGCAGCTATTTCTCCTATAATAAAAAAATTATCTTTATTAATAGATTGGGCATAGTCTCTTATGTGAGTAGAAAAGTAAGCAACAAAATCTGAAGTTAAATGCTTTGCTGCATCTAGCCTGATCCCGTCTATATCTGTAAAAGCTATCCAATGTTTTATTAAGTTTGTAAATATTTCTTGAAAGTCTTTATTTTGGGTATTAAAGTCAAACATAGTTGGTGTAAAATCTCCATAAATAGAAGTTGGGGTCATAGATTTTACTTCTTTGATTGTATTAGGACCCATGCGTGAGAAAAAATCTTTATTTTTAAATAAAGGAAAAAAATCAGGGCTAAAATTTATTTTACCCTGACCCAATATTTTATTATTAAGATCAGTTTGATAATTTTTATCTAAGGTCTTTATTGCTTTTTCTCGGTTTTGGGGCTTTTGGGAATAATTTGTTTTTAAATCACCCATATGATTTGCTACAATGTCTAAAATTATTTTAATTTCTTTTTCATGAGCTTTTTTAACTAATTTACGCAAGATTTTTTTGTTTCCAAAATTGGGGTCTACTTTAGTAAAATCAATAGGGTTATAACCATGATAAGTGCCAGTATTTTTAAATATTGGACTAATCCATAAACTAGTTACTCCTAAATCTTTTAAATAATCTAGTCGTTTAATAATTCCTTCAAGGTCTCCACCGTGCTTATATTTAGGAATTTTAGAATAATCAATATTATTGTTTTTTTGAAAGCCGGCAGTATTGGCCAAGTCGTTTTCTGGGTTTCCATTGTTAAAGCGGTCAACTAATATAGAATATACAATTTCACCAGCCCAGTTTTTAGGAGAAGGGTATCTTTTTAAGCCAGATCTTTGAAAAGATAATTCACCAGCTTTAATGTAATTTTTAGTCCATTTTTTTATTTTTTCTGTAGCTTGATAATTGTTTTGGGTTATAAATAAGGTTTGAATAAAAAAGGCAATAATAAAGATAGCAAGGGTCAAAATAATATAAAGGATGAAGTTTTTAAATGTTTTCTTTTTCACAAGACTTATTTTATTAATTACTATAATTAACTTAATAATAGCATTTTTAAAAAGAATCGGAAATTATAAAATAGTCTTAAGATATAATAAATAAGTGCTATATGAAAATTTAATATAAATCTAATTTTTATTTATTTAATTATTAGGTCTTGATATTAAGTTAACATGTGTTAACCTTTGAGTAAGAAGGGGCTAATAAGGGCCAAATATTATTTCAGTTAATTGTTTAAAAATTATGAATCAAAATGATTTTTTTCAAAGTATTGATAATAAAAAAATAAATAAAGCTTTAAACCTTTTTAATAAAAAAAATAAAAAGGAGAAGATGATAATTTTAAAAAATCTCCCTGACAAGGTCGGGGCTAATTTAGTTATATTTTGGGTTGAATTGATTAAGTCAGATAATAAATGGGCTCATCAATTAACCAATCTACTAATAGACTTAAAAAATATAGAAAATCAAATAGCAGCTTTAATAAATCATGATAATAAAAAAGTAAGAAGAAAGGCTGTTTTGGTTTTAGGAAAAAGTTTAACAAAGGGTAATTTAAAAAATATTAACCCTCTTATAAAAGCCCTAAAACATGATGATTTAGGGGTAAAGTCAAGAGTCATGGTTGCCTTGTCTAAGGCAAAAATTAAGAAAGCCTTGCCAGCTTTAGAAGAGGTTTTAAAAAATTCTTTTGCTGATGTTCAAAAAAAGGTTATAAAAACTATTTATGAGATAGGGGGTAGTCAAGCAAAGGAAATTTTAATTAAAAATAAGGATATAATTGATTCAGACAATAAAAATGTTTTAAATAAATATCTTTCTCAATTAGGCTACAGTCTAAGAAGTGGTATAAATGAAAAGATTAAACAAAAATTAGAAAATAATTTAAATCTTAAAAATTATAAATATTTAGGCTTAACAGTTAAGGGGCTAGAAACTCAAGCTATTAATTCCATTAAGGAAAAAATAAATATTAAGGTTTTAAAATATTTTAATGGTAAAATTGTTTTTGAATACAAAGGGGATGTCAAAGAATTGAGAAAAATTAGATCATTAAAAAAGATCTATTTTTTAATAAGTATTATTAATAAAAAAGAAATAACTCCCTTATTTTTAAAACAAAGATTAAAACAAGTTGATATTAATTTTTTAACAGATTTATTTGATAAAAAAGATAGATTTGCTTTTTTTGTAAATTTAAGGAATTTAAAGACTAGAGATATTAGACCCATTTTAGGGAAGGGTTTGAAAAAATGGTTAAAAGAAAAAGGCTTTGTAACAATCTCTAAAGATTACAATTTAGAAGTTAGGGGGTTTTTAAACAAGGACCAGGTTTTAATTGGTTTTAATTTGGTTGATTTTTTAAATTATAATAGAAAATGGAGGAAAGATTTATCAAGCACCGCTTTAAAGCCTTATCTTTCTTATTTGCTTGTTTATTTGTCAGATATTTTAAAAACAGATGTTTTTTTGGACCCAATGTGTGGTTCAGGCTCAATTATAATTGAAAGGGCTTTAGCTGGGGGTTATAAAAAAATAATTGGCGCTGATAAAAATAAAAAAGCTTTAAAGTCTGCTCAAAAAAATATTTCTAATATTAATCAAAATATAAGGACCTATCATTGGGATGCTACTAATTTACCTTTAGCTAAAAATTCAATAAATAAGGTAGTGGTTGATATGCCTTTTGGTATAAGAAGTGGGAAGCATAGTAAAAATATAGACCTTTATTTTGGATTTTTAAAAGAAATGAAAAGGGTTTTAATTTCTGGCTCAAAAATGATTATTTTAAGTCAGGAAGTTTCTTTGATTAATAAGGGGTTGGCTAAAATGAATTGTTTTAAGGTTGAAAATAAAATAAGAATTAATTTAAGTGGCTTAAAACCAATGATTTTTGTTTTACAATATAAATAAAACATTTTTAAAGTTATTAAAATTATAGTTATCAAGGCAAATAAATATTATTTGTCTTTTTGTTTACTTATTCAATATCTTTGTTATAATATAATAAAAGATTCATTAAAGCTTTAAATTCTATTTTATGGCAAGAAAAAAGAAAAAAGAAAAAAAATCTTTTGAAAAATTACCTTTTTCAAAAAGAAGGATTATTGCTATTACCTTAACTACTGTTGGACTTGTTTTGTTGTTAGGTTTAGCTGGAATTGCTGGAAAAGGGGGAGATTTTTTAGCTCAAGGCTTAAGATTTGCTTTTGGTTGGGGAGCCTGGTTTTTCCCTTTTATTTTATTTTTAATTTCTTTTTTTAGTTTAAGATTTCATATAATAAAAGAAAGAAGGGCCAAGCCTTCTTTAAGTAAGCAACCTGGGTTTGGGGCAAGGGTTTTTTCTCTTTTTGCTATGCTTTTAATGTTTTCAACGGTTTTCCATATTTCTTATTTAAATAAAGCCAGTGCTTTAAAAGAAGCAATTGGGGGAGGATATATTGGTTATGGCATAAGTTATGTTTTGGTAAATACTTTTGGTAATATTGCAACTTGGATAATTTGTATTGGAGCCTTGCTCATTCTTTTGATAATAGTTTTTACTGGAGCATTAGATCCTAAAACAAAAAAGAAAATTGCTGGTATTTTTAAAGTAAATAAAAAAAGATTAGAGCAAAGACAGGTTCAAAAAGCTAAAAAGAAAAAAAGACAAACAAGCAATCTAGCAGCTGCCTCTTCTCAAAAACAAGAACCAGAAAATAAAAAGCAAGCTTTAAAAAAGAAAGATTCTGGTTTTACTAGTTTTCAAACCAAGTCCGATAGTAGTGTAACAATTCCTTTAGATCTTTTAGAATCAAAATCAGAAAAGCCTAATGCTGGTGATATTAAAGGGAATAGGTTGATTATTAAAAATACTTTAGAAAACTTTTCTATACCCGTAGAAATGGGGGAAATAAAATCAGGCCCAACTGTTACTCAGTATACTTTAAGACCAGAGGAAGGGATTAAGCTTTCTAAAATTACTACCTTGCAAAATGATTTATCTATGGCTTTGGCAGCTCATCCCATTAGGATTGAGGCTCCAATTCCGGGCCGCTCCTTAGTGGGGATAGAAGTGCCAAACCAGAAAATTGCCACCATAAGACTAAGAGAGATTTTAGCAAGTCCTGAATTTAAAAATAGT
>DATFJC010000011.1:0-3701 GCA_035269445.1 Patescibacteria group bacterium | reverse complement strand
TGCAAATATAACACCTAGAATTAGAAAAAAACCAATAAATATAATCACTAAATTATTTTTCATAGTTTCATATAGCCAATAATACTATTTAAATTTAACCGAAAAATCTATCGAATAAAGTTTTACCGAACTTCCTTCCACCCCAAAGCATAATAGCACCTTCACATTTCTTCGTCTTGCAATTCTTAAAACGAGAATAAAATCTTGCTATTGATTTTGCATCTTTAACACTAATAAAATCAGAATTAATTATTTGTTTAGCTCGTGAAACTCCAGAATTAACGCCTTTTTTTCGTGCTTCGCTTTCGCTTAGTCCGAACTTTTGACTTTTTGGTAGTTTTTTTCTTAGAGCTAGACCTTTTCGTGCTTCTCTTTTTGCTTCTTGTGGAACTTTTACGTTTTGCATTTGATTTTTTGAATAATCTATTAATACTTAATCCTTGCTTTTCCCCTCTTGTATCGATAGCGAACTTGCTTTTTTCAACGAAAGGTAATACTTTAGATCCTTTACTTATTTTAGGTCTAAACTTTTTTGATATTGAAGTTGATTTAACATCTTTAGCTTTAGTAACTCCCACTGTTTTTAATGAAAAACTTCTAGAAGTAGTGTTGTCAACCAATTTAGAAATATAATTTAATGCTCTATTAGGTGTTGTTCTTGTATTGATTTCTTTATTTTTACCTTTTACTCTAACTACAACATTAACTAATCTTTCAACACCTTTAGGTTTTTTCTTGTCCCAAGTTAATTTTACAATAGGTATTTTTGGAACTTTAGTTGTTTTTGGAATTTTAGGTATTCTAATATTAGGTAAGGATCTATTAATTGTTCTAGGGTTTATTATTCTTGTTGGTGCTATTCTTGAGGGAGCTCTTACTGGTGCTCTAACCCTAGACTCCGGTCTTTTTATTTTCCTTGTTTTTGCTCTTGTAGGAATTCTTTTAATATCCTTTCGTAATTCTCTAACTCTTGCAACCGTTCTAATAGGAACTTTTATTTTTGCTTTTCTTGATGTCTCCCTTAAAACTCTATTTGTTGTTCTAAGAAGAGTTGGTGTTAAAAGTAAAGCCCTTCCTTTTTTAGGTGTAAGTAATCTTCTACGCCTAACTAATTCTTTAATTAAAGTTCTTTTCCGAGTAGAACTTATTTTAGATTTTTTAATTGCTTCAATTTGTGAATTTATTTGTTTTCTAATGCTTGTTAATTTTTGTCTGTCTCTTTTAACATTGACTGGTTTTATTTTATCTTTGATTGATTTTATATTTTTTTTAGCCCAGTTCAATATGTCTCTTTTCATATCCTTTATTTTGTAACCTTTTTTTAGTTTAGATCTAATAGCAGAATATAATCCTTTGACTTGTGTTGGTTTTTTTCCTAAAGTTGCTACTTGAACACCAATAAAAGTATTAAGACTAGGCACATATATTTCTCTTTTAATAAATGCTTTTTTAGGAAATAATCTTGTAAATACTCCTGCTATTGCTTCTTCCTCACCAACTAAATCTGTTAATGCTTTTTCTCCAGGAAATACTTTATCAGGATTATTTTTTATATATTGATTAAGTTTCTTTCTAAGAACTAATTTTCCTTTTTTATCAAGTGTTCCTGCTAAATTCTTTTGTAGTAATTCTCTTATGCTTTTAGGATAAGAACTAATTTTAACATCTTTAATAACAACAGCTGTTCCTTTTTTACCTTTTAAGAAATAAGTATATATTTTATTAATTCCAAAATAGAAACCATCTTGCGAGTATAATTCTATGTTTTTATTGATGTCTGCTTGTGTAAATCCTAAACGTCTTAATCTACTAACTATTTGTTTTTCGTTTGATTTACCAACATTAATACCATATTTTTCAGCCCAGAAAAATTTACGGTCTTTACCTAATCCTTTTATATCACCTTTTACTTTCAAGACTCTTTCGTTCTGATCAAGTAATCTTTTTATTCTTCTAAATTTGCTATTTGATAAAACTTTTTTAGATCCTTTAATTATTTTATTAATATCTTGTAGTTCTTTTTTTGCTCTAAAACTCGCAGTTGTTGTTGTGGATAGTGCTGCTTTTAATGGTAATTGTGTTTCTACTTTTAAAAATTTAACACCATTAATAGTAATAAAGTCTTTATTTGATAGTTTTCTACCAATTAAATTTACTAAGTTTTTTTTTATTAAATTTAAATCATCAATATCAGCTATTTTTTTACGAGTAACTCTATCAAATATTTCATAGACTCCCTTTACTTTTTTATTAGGAATTAATTTATATCTTTTAATTTTAGATATTTTACCTAATATTGTTTGATTATTTAAAAAAGAAACTAATTCAGAGCCAAAAGCTTTAGGGTTTAAGGCAACTATATCTATATCTCCAATGTTCCTAAAATTTTTTAATTGTATTTTTAAAGAAGCAGACCCAGTCACAAAGGCATTCTTTTGGTTTTTTAGGAAATTAGCTATTTCTTGTTGAGGTTTGCTTTTAAAAATACTTTCTAAACTTTTTATTTTTTTATTCGCACTAATATATTTATCAGGATTTTTAAGCATATCTTTAACTAAGCTTTGGACTTGATTTTTACTAAGTCCTGAACCCTTGAATAATTTTCTAACTTTATCAGGGGTAGAAGAATATAGATCAACTTTCTTTCCTTGCAAATTAAATAAAGCTTGAGCACTTGTTATTTTTGTTGGTGCGTCTTCAAATACATTAACATTTTTCAAAACAAAAGGACTTAGTTTAGATTTAATTACTTGTGTTGATTTTCCAACAAATTTTAATCCTGCTCCAAAAATTCTATTTTCTATTAAAAATTGAGCAACTCTAGAAGTGCCATTAAAAGGATCATTATTAAGTTCTTTTATTGCTTTAGATAATAAGGAAGAACTAATAACTCCTAAAGTTACTAGACCCAAACTTATCAGTTCTGGGTTTTTAATTATTGCTTTTGTTAATTCAATAGGACTCTTAGCAATTCTATAAGCTTTAGCCCATTCTTTACCAGTTCTTGTTTTAAGAGTTGATTTTTTATTAGTGTTCCATCTTTCAGCAATATCAGTAGTAACGTCAACTAAATCTTTACTAGTATTTAAGAAAAATGAAAGTATTTTTTTTGCTGAACTTTTAGTTAAAGATGGTAATTGTGCAATAGTTTTATTTGTTGAAGCTAACGCAGCAGTTAGAGTAAATTCACTCCAATCTATTAAAGTTTGTATCAGTTTGCCTGTGCTTTTAAAACTTGCTTCTGCAATAGCTAAACTGTTTGCTGCTAATTTACCTAATTCTTTACTAGCTCTTAACCTCTCTCTTTCAGTTCTAAAAGTTTTAATAAAACTTTTTATGCCTTTTTTTGTTAATGTTTTTATGCCAAGCAAATCAGTTGCTCTTTTAAGATAATTATTATAATCTTTACTGCTAATACCTTGACCTTTTTCTAATTTTCTTTTCAATAAATTTATTTCGTTTGCGTATATTAAACCGTTAAATGTTTGTCCTTTTCTAACTTCTTTAGGTTGTTGATTTCTAAAAACTTTAGAACCGTAAGTATTTAATAATGAGTTCCATTTTGTGCTTAATTTATTTTTTACAACTTTGTTCATTTCTTTTTCAATTTCAGAGATTACATTTCTCACTCTATTCAAACTTAATTTTTTTTCAAATTCTTGCGATAAACGAACAGAGTCAGAATAGTTATTATAACTGTT
>DATFJC010000010.1:0-2237 GCA_035269445.1 Patescibacteria group bacterium | reverse complement strand
GCTAAAGAAGCTAATATTAGCCCTTTATAAGCTTTTTTTCTATTTATTTTTAACACTTCTAAAGCTTTATGCCAAAAATTCTGTTTCTCCGGCAACCATGAAATTATTATTGTGCCCACAAGCAAAAAACTAAGAGCTAACCACTGCCTAGAACTAAAACTTTCATTTAAAAGTATTAATGAAAAAATTAAAGTAAAAACAGGCACAGCCCCACCCACTAAAAGAAGGGTTTTTGAAGCCTCCCCTTTTCTAAGGGCTGCATAAAAAAATAATAAAGCTAACGGAAATAATGTTCCAATTAAAATATTAAAAAAGAATTGCTCTATTCCAGGCCACCTTAAAAACCAAGGAGCTAATACAAATACTACCATTCCTAAGACACCCACTAAAAAAGTATAGGCCCTACTACTGTTAACAGCGTTTTCGAGTAAAAACTTATCTAAAATATTTACTAAAGCTAGCAAAAAATACGCTATTATAGCTACCGACAACCAGGTCATAATTTTTTATCTTAAATGTTTATAACAAATGAACATCATCAATTTCTTTTGTTTTATTTTTCAATACTATATCTTCTATATTGTATGTTCCCATGCTTGGTGCATCCAGATAGCCTTGCATAGCAGCCTCGGCCAACCAACCAGAATCAAGCCAATCAAACAACCACTCATTAACATGTGCAACCTTTTTACTATCAAGTCCCGCACCAATAGCAATTAGCCACTCTCTGTTATAATATTCTTGCGAACCTATAGGGCTAGACATTAAAATTGGCAGACCAAGCCCACTATAAAAAGTTAACTCTGATGGTTTCGTCCATAAAATATCAGTATCTCTCAATGTTTTATTAAAAAGTGAGAAATATTTAACCTTGTCTTTGTTAAATATTATTTTTACATTTTCTGAATCTAATAAGCCTATTTCTTTTAAAGCTTTTGAAAAGCACTGATAAACATCATCTCTACTTCCTGCAACTAAATTTATCATTATCTCATTATTACTAATTTTATCTTTTAAATTTTTTATAATATTTACACCCAATGCTCTTTGTGCACCAGCGCCTCCAACAGCAAAAGTAATAGTTAAGGGTCTTTCTGGTTTTTTTATACTTTCAAGTGGACCTAAATAATCATTAATTAATTTTGAATATTTCTTTCTATATACCCCTTTTGGATCTAACATGCACAATCGTTTTCTTAAATCAGCCTTTAAAGTATTCATGCTTTTGCCTCCAATATTTTCTTTTGGTAAGGGAAACCCAGAAATATCAACATTTTTATCTCTAACACCATAGAGTTTTAATCTTTCTTTTACTCTTTTGTTTGGAGCTAAATATTTAACTTTGGAGGTTTTAGGTTTAAGAGGAGCCCAGGCCCTGGAAACATCAGCATCACAAACTACACAATAAATATCACCCTTATAATTATAATATTCCGCAAAATAAGCAGGCACAAAAAACGTCGTTACAAAAGGTAAAGGATTTTGATTTAAACGGTTTATTAATTTTTTACCAGTACCAGACTTTACTTTTTTATAAAAATACCTTTGTTGAGCTGATGGTTTAGAAAGATCTCTTCTCGGATAAAACGGAGCTATTCTTTGAAAAGAATCCATTATATTAAAAACCAGAGAACCTAATATTGGTACTTTTTTAAAATAAGAAATAATTTCATACCACTTTCTCCCCTTATGCCATGATCTTTTTTCTTTAGGATCTATGCCTTCATAATCATTAATATTAACAACCCCTTCACTACTAATATCAACAAGTGGTTGAGCTGCTCTTTGGTGCCCATACCCCATATTTATAGCAATCAAGTGAATTTTTTCATTTTTATTCATATAATTATTTTTGTAATTATAACTAATTTTATTATATTATATCATAATATATAATTAAAAACAAAAAAGGCTTCTTTTTAAAAAGAAGCCTTTATATAAGAGTTTAGTCTTTTAACTATTATTTTTTTCTGAATCAATAGTCTGTAAATATTGATAAGCACTAAGAGCTGAAATTGTAGCTTGACCCATTGCAATTGGAATTTGCTTAAATTCTACTTGAGTAACATCACCACAGGCAAAAAGACCCTCAGTTCTGGTTTTAGTTAAATTATCTACTACTAATTCTTTTTTTTCATTTCTATCAACCAATCTCTTTAAAAGGTCTGTGTGTGCAATTCTTCCAATTTCAACAAAAACACCATCTACATCAATCTCTCTAGTTTCCTTAGTTTTTT
>DATFJC010000009.1:0-2575 GCA_035269445.1 Patescibacteria group bacterium | reverse complement strand
GCAAGTTCTCACAGCTGTAATTAGTAAAAGAACTAAACTTAATTTAGTTGCTAAAGATATTGTTTTAAATATTGTGGGAGGACTTAAAATGAGTGATCCAGCTCTTGATTTAGCAGTGTGTTTAGCTATTATTTCCTCAGGCTTAGATTTGAAAATAGATAGGCAAACTCTTGTTTTAGGAGAAGTTGGATTAGGAGGGGAAGTGCGCTCTATTTCTAAAATAGATGCTAGAGTGAAGTCGGCTATAAAGTTAGGGTTCAAACAAATAATTATACCTCAAAGTCAAGTTAAATTATTTAAAGATAATAAGACAAATAAAGGCGCTAGTATAATAGGTGTTAAAGAGATAAAGGATTTAATGGATATTTTTAAGTAATAAAAAAGAGCGATTAAATAATCGCTCTGTTTGTTGTTTGATGAGATAATTTATGCGTTGGTAGATAAAACGTGTTTTTGTAAGTGTTTTTCTGTTGAAAGTGGTTTCTTTTTTGCTTTCTTTTTTCTTCCTCTTTTTGTTTTTTGGGCAAAATTAACAATGTCTTGTCTGACAACAGAATCCATAATTATTTTTTGTCTAACTTCACGAGGGCCTTTAATTTTTCCATTAATAATTGGATAGATTGTAACGTGTATCCCCCCTTTTTTTATTCTAGCTGAACATTTATCAACGTGTGCCATGCTAGTGTTTTTTTCATCTACTTGACAGGTGGGAAGAGATAATACTTTTTTAGTTTCTCCTAAGCTTAATTTTTTTTTACTCATCATGACCTAAATTTTTTGAGTTAATACTAATAAATTGTAAAATAACTACAACTAGTATACATTAATATATTTTTAAGGTCAATTGATGTTGACACTTTAATTAATAAGTGTTATAATATATATATAAAATAAAGTAAGGAATAAATAGAACATTCACAAAAAAATAAAATATCATGAAAAAACAGAAAATGAAAAACGTATTGTTATTGTCATTGCTTTTTTTATCAGGGTTATTAGTAGCTCTTAGCATCACTTCTATTATTTTAATAATAGCAGTCTCTTTCCAAAGTACAATTCCTGGTAATAGTTTTTTAGAGGAGGTAGCAAGATTTGCTTTTCTTAATCCTATTCTAAGCCTTTTTTTAACTATAATATCAGTAATATTTTTAGTACTACTAAAAAAACCTTTTAAAAACCTTTTAAAAAGAAATAAGATTGAAAAAAAATTAAATGAATTTTTTAGCGATTGACAATAGTTTTCAACAACAGGGGTCTAAATTTAGATCCCTTTTTTTATTGGTTTTTTATATATGTTTTAGCTTCGTCCTGAGCTTTTTTAATTAGTTCAAGGTCAAATAAAGAAGCAAACTTTAATTCAGGGAAACCACTTTGTATGGTTCCATACATCTCACCTGAACCTCTTAGCTTTAAGTCTTCTTCAGCTATTTTAAAGCCATTATTATATCTTTCTAGTACTTGTAATCTTTCTTTGCTTTTAGTAGAAGAAATATTTGAAAGCATTAAAAAACAATATGATTTTTTATTGCTTCTACCCACTCTGCCTCTAAATTGATGAAGTTGAGCTAGTCCAAATCTACTGGCATCCTCTATCATCATAACGGTAGCGTTTTTAATATCAACACCTACTTCAACTACAGAAGTACTAACTAAAATCTTAAATTTATTACTTAAAAAATCTTGCATAACTTTGGTTTTTTCTTCAGCTTTCATTTTACCGTGTAAAAAAGCAATATCTATATCAGGAAAAACATTTTCACTAAGATTTTTGTATTCTTCTTTAACAGATCTAACCCCTAGTTTATCTGACGGATCTACTAAAGGACAGATAACAAAAACTTGTTCATTGTTTTCTATTCTTTGTTTAATGAATTGATGAACTTTGTATTTATTTTCTTCTGAAACTACTTTTGTGTTAATACTTTGTCTGTCTTTAGGTAAGGTTTTAATATTAGAGACATCTAAATGTCCATAGATAGATAAGGCTAAAGAGCGAGGGATAGGAGTAGCTGTGAGGGAGAGGTAGTGAGGTGTGAGTTCGTCTGCACGTTTGGCTAGTTTTTGTCTTTGCTCAACTCCAAAGCGATGTTGTTCATCTACAATAACTAAAGCTGGTTTTTCTATAGGAGTATCTTTTTGAATAAGGCTTTGTGTGCCAATAATTATATCAGCTTGAAAATATTTAGCCTTTTTTATTTGCTCTGCTTTTTTCTTTCCTTTTTTATTGTCTTCTTTTTCAGTTTGAGTGATAAAGTTAGATTTTTTAAAGCTTCTGGTATATAAACTAATTTTTATATTAAAATCTTTTAATAATCTCTGTATTGTTTGATAATGTTGCTGGGCTAGTATTTCTGTAGGAGCCATGAGCAAGGATTGTTCATGTTTAGCATGGTTTTTCTTTCTATTTAGGGCTGAATTTAAGAGTGCCATGCTAGCCACTACGGTTTTTCCACTACCAACATCCCCTTGTAGTAGTCTAGTCATTGGTTTTTTTGTTTCTATATCTTGCAGTATTTCCCAAGCAGATTGTTTTTGTTGAGGCATTAGCTCAAAGGGTAAACTTGAGACAAAGTTT
>DATFJC010000008.1:0-2585 GCA_035269445.1 Patescibacteria group bacterium | reverse complement strand
CAAAAAACCCAAAAAATAAAAGTATAGCAATAATATAAAGCTTTAATTCATGACCTTGGCCTTGAAAAAAAGCAAAAAAAGAAAAAGAACTAATTAAATAAGTAGTATAAAAAACATTTAAAGACTTAATCAAAAGCATAAAGATAACAGAAGCGCAAAGCAAGGCAAAAGCGAAAATAGTCACAAAAACTAACCTTACTAAACTAGGCCCCATTAAAAATAAATAAAGGCGCCACCAAAATAAAAAGGAGACCCCAATAACCAAAAGGCATAAAATAAAACGTTTGTTTCTTTCTTTTATCATATTTTTATTATAGCATAAATTTTAAAACAAAAAAAACTATTTTAATATTAATAAAAAACCCGAGCCAACTAAGGCTCGGGCTAACTTATATCTTTTAAGTTAAGTATTTATTTTTTATCCTCATTATCTCCTTCTTCATATTCACCTTCTATAGTATCCTCATCATCATCTTTGTCTTTATCTTTTTCTTTTTCTTCCTTGTTCTTAGAACCGGAATCTTGCTGATCTTTATTTGAATCTTTCCCTTCTTGACCATACATAGAAGAACCAATCTTTTGAACCGCCTCACTTAATTCTTGTATAGCTTTTTTTAATATCTCAATATCATTTTTGTCTTTAGCTTCTTTTAGGTTTTTAACCTTTTCCTCAATTTCTTTTTTATCTTTTTCCTCAATTTTATCCTTAGCATCTTTCATTGCTTTTTCTGAGGTATATATAAGATTATCAGCCTCGTTTCTAGTTTTAATTAACTCTTCTTTTTTCTTATCTTTTTCAGCAAATTGTTCTGCTTCATTTTTCATTTTTTCTATTTCATCGTCAGAAAGAGAGGTAGAACCCTTAATTGTTATATCTTGGGTTTTGCCTGTACCCTTATCTTTGGCAGTAACCTTTAAAATACCATTAGCATCAATTTCAAATTTAACCTCAATTTGAGGCACTCCACGAGGGGCTGGAGGGATACCGTCTAGAATAAAACGCCCTAAACTACGATTATCTGAAGCCATTTTTCTTTCTCCTTGAACTACATTAATTTCTACTGAACCTTGGTTATCAGAGGCAGTAGAAAATACCTTACTTTCAGAAGTAGGTATGGTAGTATTTTTTTCTATTAAAGGAGTAGTAATACCGCCTAAGGTTTCAATCCCTAAGGTTAAAGGGGTTACATCCAAAAGCAAGACATCTTGCACATCTTCATCACCAGATAAAATAGCAGCCTGAATCGCAGCTCCCATGGCCACACACTCCATTGGATCAATACCCCGTTCAATCTTTTCGCCAATATTTTCTTTAATAAACTTTTTAACTAAAGGCATTCTAGTGGGCCCCCCTACTAAAATAATTCTATCAATATCTTTTTTATCCATTTTAGCATCTGAAAGAGCAGTTTTTATAGAATCCTTAGATTTTTCTACAATAGGTCTAGCTAATTCTTCCATCTTAGTTCTAGTAATTTTCATATTAAGATGCTTGGGTCCTTTATCATTAGCTGTAATAAAGGGTAAATTAATATCTGTTTCTTTAACTGATGAAAGTTCTATTTTAGCTTTTTCAGCAGCAGTTCTTAAACGCTGCATTGCCATTTTATCAGAACTAACATCAATACCTTCTTTGTCCTTAAATTCTTTTAAAATATATTTGACCAAGGCATCATCCATATCTTTACCACCCAGCTTTGTGTCACCAGAGGTTGTAACAACCTCAAACTGGCTTTCTTTTTTACCCTTTTCCATTTCTACTCTAGCAATATTCATTACTGTAACATCTAGGGTTCCAGCTCCCATATCAAAAACCATTATATTTTGTTCTTCGTCTTTAACCTTATCTAAACCATAAGCAAAAGAAGCAGCCGTTGGCTCATTTACAAGACGTAAAACCTCAAGACCGGCAATTTTACCAGCATCTTTAGTAGCCTGTCTTTGAGAGTCATCAAAATAAGCAGGGACAGTGATAACAGCGCTGTTTACTTCTTCTCCTAAATAATCTTCCGCGTCTTTTTTAATTTTTTGAAGTATAAAGGCGGAAATTTGTTGAGGAGTATATTCTTTATCATCAATTTTATACTTATAATCAGTTCCCATTTTTCTTTTTGCAGCAAAAATGGTTTTTTCTGGATTAGCCCTTGATTGTCTTCGGGCTGGTTCTCCAACTAAAAGCTCACCATCTTTATCAAAGGCAACATAAGAGGGAAAAGCCTTACCACCAACAATAGTAGTTCCTTCTTGCGAGGGAATCATTTTAGGCTTACCACCCTCCATGTAAGAGGCAGCTGAGTTAGATGTTCCTAGATCAATACCAATTGTTTTAGACATAATATTTTTTTGATTAAATTAATTAACTGATGGTTAGCCCTGATAATATTTTTATCAGAGCTAATTAATCAATTAACTAACTATTTAACATCAATTTTAACTTTTTTTTCTTTTTTAGCTTCTGATTTAATAGGGGCTTTAATTTTTAATCTACCGTCTTTATATTCAGCCTTTATCTTTTTTTCATCTACTTTTGTTGGTAAATGTACATTTCTATAAAAGCTCCCGGTTCGGATTTCTTTTCTATAATA
>DATFJC010000007.1:0-17309 GCA_035269445.1 Patescibacteria group bacterium | reverse complement strand
GCTAGCATCTCTAAGGGTAATAAAAGTTATTTTACCCAGGTTTCTTTTAAAATGAACCCAGCCACAAAGCTTAACCTCTTTGTTAATATTTTTTTTAGTATTTATGATTTGTATTCTTTGCATAAATATTAAGGGTTAATTCTATTTAAAAGTCTTGGAAAGGGAATTGTTTCTCTTATATGGTCTAAACCACAAATCCAAGCTACAGTTCTTTCAATCCCTAAACCAAAGCCAGAATGAGGAACTGAGCCATACTTTCTAAGATCTATATACCATTTTAATGGTTTTTTAGGAATATTAAATTCTTTAATTTTTCTTTCCAAAGTTTTTTTATCAGAGATTCTTTCTGAGCCCCCTATTATTTCTCCATATCCTTCAGGAGCAAGCATATCATCTGCTAAGGCCAGCTGGTTATTTTCTGGATCCTCTTTCATATAAAAAGCTTTAGCCTTTACTGGATATTTTTCTATAATAACTGGTTTATCGTATTTATTAGATATTATGGTTTCGTGCTCTGCTCCAAAATCCTCACCCCAACTTATTTTTTGATTATTATTTTTTAGTATTTTTATTGCTTTATTATAAGTTATTTTAGGAAAAGGAGCTTTTATATTTTTCAAGGGCTCTATTTCACGTTTTAGGGTTTTTAATTCTTGCTTATTGTTTTTTAAAACCTGTTTAACAATATATTCAATTAGTTTTTCTTGAATTTCAATATTTTCTTTATGTTTTACAAAGGCAGCTTCAGCATCCATCATCCAAAATTCAGTTAAATGTCTTCTAGTTTTAGATTTTTCAGCTCTAAAAGTAGGCCCAAAGTCATAAACTCGCCCCAGGGAATAAATTAAGGCCTCAATATATAATTGGCCTGTTTGACTTAAAAAAGCAGGATTATCAAAATAATTAACCTCAAAAAGGCTAGTTGTTTCTTCTCCAGCAGTAGGAGTAATAATAGGGGAATCAGTTAAAGTAAAATCGTTATCTTTAAAAAATTTTCTTATTGCAAAAATAATTTCATCTCTAATTTTTAAAATAGCCCTTTGCCTTTCAGATCTTATCCAAAGGTGTCGATTGTTCATTAAAAAATCTATTCCATGAGATTTTTTGCCAATAGGATATCTTTCAGCAATGGAAATTATTTTTAAATTTTCAGCCTGCATTTCAAAGCCATGGGGTGATCTTTCGTCTTTGTAAACTTTACCTGTTACCTCAATGCTTGTTTCTCTGGTAATTTGCTCTAATTTTTCCCAGGATTCTTTATCTATTTTATCCTTAGAGGCTATTATTTGTATTTTACCAGTGCCATCTCTAAATTGAATAAAATATATTGATCCAGATGAACGAAAATTAAAAATCCATCCCTTAAGAACAACTTTTTTATTAAGGTTTTCTTTGATTTTATTTAAAAGGATATATTTTGCCATAAGTTAATTATAAATTATTTAAAACTCTAATATTTATTATATCACGGGTTGGATAATAATGAAAATTATATATATGAGTATTAGTATGAAACCTTCTTTCCGAGATAGATTTTTGTCTGTTTTGGTTAAAATCGCAAATAAAATATAACTAGCTATCATAAAAAAGGCACTAGTTAAAAGAAGCGAAGTATTTTGTATTAAGATTGGGGAGATTATGGCTGTTGCCCCTAAAACAACAGTTACGTTACTTGCTATAGATCCCAGTATCCCTCCTAAAATCATGTGCTTATGGTTGTTTTTAAACGAGCGAAGGCCAAATATAAATTCTGGCAAAGATGTTCCAAGTGCTACTAGGATTAATCCTACTAAAAATATAGATGATTTTATAATTTCGGCTAAACTAATAGAAGCTTGAACTACCATTTCAGCACTAGCTACGAGGAATAAAATGCCCAATAAAAGCATTAAAATATTTTTAAAAAGTTCTTTTTTCCTGGCCCAGCCTGCTTTTTTTTCAAATTCTTTGCTTTGGAAGAAAAGAATTGTGTTATATAAAACAAAAAGTATTATTAGGCCTATACCATCTATTCTTGAAATATAACCATCAAGCGCTAAAAGAACAGCATATATAACTAATATAAAAACATAAATTATATTTCTGTTTACCATTCTAGAGTCACTAGAAAGTTTTTTGGCTACAATAACGCTAAGACCTAAAATTAGGGTTAGGTTGGATATGTTAGAGCCAAAAATATTACTTAAAGATAATACGCTTGCGTTTTCAGTAGCAGACATTATGCCAATAAAAAGCTCGGGCAGTGACGTGGCTAAACCAGCCAGGATAAAAGCAATGACAAACTCTGAAATATGAAAATATTTTGCTAAATAATGGATAGATCTGATTATTAGGTCAGTGCTTTTAATAAGCAAAAAACAGCCTATAAAAATTGTGATTACATAAATTAATGTCATAAATTATTTAATTATTTTTGATCGAGAAAAAACAATTTACCAACTTCAATAAGTACAAGTTTGAATAGACCTAGCCCTATAAGTATAAGCCACTCGCTTAAACCCAAAGCTACTGTTTCTAATAAATTACTAAAAAATGGAACATATAAGGCTATAAAAAACATTGCCCAACCAAATAATACTGAAAAATTTAAAAACATGTTATCAAATGGATTATATGTCCAAATAGATTTTTTAAGATTTTTACATGAAAAAACATAAAACAAAGTATCAATGCCTAAGCCTACAAAAATCATTGTTCTAACATATTTTATATCAAAGCCAGATTTATATAAATAATAGTAAAGTCCTAAAAGTACAATATTTGTAATAATAGCAATTATAGTTATTAAAAACTTCATTTCTTTATCTAATAATTTTTGTTTTTTATCATCCTTGCTTTGTTTTAAAAGAAAGTCTTTTTTTTCTTTTTCATATGAAAGAGCTATTGCTGGCATTGTATCTTCAATAATATTTACCCAAAGTATTTGAGCGGCAATTAAAGGTAATGGGAAGCCTAAAATTAAGGAACCAGCAATTAATATAAATTCAGTGAATGTATCAGTTAATAAATATAAAATTATTTTTTTAATATTATGAAAAATGTTTCTTCCTTGCTTTATTGCATCAACAATAGTTTGAAACCGATCATCTAAAAGTACTATTTCAGCTGTTCCTTTTGTTACTTCAGACCCTGAGCCTAGGGCAATTCCGATGTTGGCAGATTTTAAGGCTGGGGCATCATTTACGCCATCTCCGGCCATAGCTACTACCTCACCTTGCTCTTGTAATATATCTACAATTCTAATTTTATGCTTAGGTTCAACTCTAGCAAAAATAGAAGTATTTTTTAGCTCTTTTGATAGTTCTTTATCAGAAAGTTTATCAATTTGATTGCCTTCTAAAACCTCTGAACTTGAATGAATTAGGCCTATTTCTTTACCAATAGATTGGGCAGTTAATTTATGGTCGCCTGTTATAATAATGGGTCTTATTCCAGCCTTGATACAAGCATCTATAGTATCTTTGGCATCACTTCTTAAAGGGTCTTTTAATGATATAAGTCCTTTAAAGTCTAGATTATTTATATCTTTATTATTTATTTTTATTCCTTTTTCATTTATATTTACTCTCTTTTGAGCAAAAGCCAATACTCTTAAACCTTTTTTAGTAAGATTGGTAACTTTATCTAATATTTCTTTTTTCTTTGCTTCATCTAAGTTTGAAAGGTTTATTAATGTTTCAGGTGCACCCTTTACTATTAAATCATAATTTTGTTCATTCTTATTTTTGTAAAGAGTTGCCATATACATTATTTCTGATTCAAAGGGGATCTCTGATATACGCTCATTATTATTTAAAATATCTCTAAAACCTGTTATTGATTTAATGGCTTTTCTAAGTAAAGCTACCTCAGTTGGATCACCAGTTAGGCTCCATTTTTTATTATCTTTTTCATCAGGGTTTTCAAGGTTTGCATCATTGCAAAGCATTGCCATTTTTAAAATATCTTTTTCTAAAATATTATCTTGAAAGGTAATAATGTTAGATACTGCCATTTCTCCTTTTGTTAAGGTGCCTGTTTTATCACTAGCAATTACTGTTATAGAGCCTAATGTTTCAGTAGCAATAAGTTTTTTTACTAAAGCTTTCTTTTTTAAAATAAATTGCATGCCCACTGCCAAGGCAACAGTAACGGCAATAGGTAAGCCCTCTGGTATTCCAGCTACAGCTACGGCTATTGAAATTAAAAGTATTTCAAAAACCTCCATCCCCAAAATTAATCCTATTACAAAAAGAGATAAAGATAATATACCTATTATTATACCAAGTGTTTTAGCTAATTTAGATATTTTTTCTTGAAGAGGAGTTTTATCATTTTTGGTTGTTTTTAAAAGATGTGCAATTTTACCAACCTCAGTATTTTTGCCAGTACTTACCACAATTGCTTTTCCAGAGCCTCTTGTGACTAAAGTTCCAGCATAAACCATATTTTCTCGGTCAGCTAAATTAGTTTCTTTGTCTAAGACCTTATTATTTTTAGAAGAAGGGATTGATTCGCCTGTTAGGGCGGCTTCTTTTGTTTCAAGGTTGTTTTCTTTTAAAATGCGGGCATCAGCAGATATGATGTCTCCTGCTTGTAAGGATATGATATCGCCAGGTACAACTTGTTGTGAGGCTATGGTTAGGGTGGCGCTTGTGCCTGTATTTAGTTTTCTAATGACTCTAGTTTTATGATGAACCATTTTCTGGAGATGAGAAAAGGTTTCTTCTGCCTTAAATTCTTGGAAAAAGCCAATAAATGCATTAATAAAAACAGCCCCTAAAATTATTATTGTGTCAGTGGTTTCTTTTAAAATAAGGGCAATAAGGGCAGCGATTATTAAAATATACATTAATGGGCTTTTAAATTGCCCTATAATGATTTGTAATATTGAAAATCTTTTTCTTTTTAAAAGTTTATTTAAGCCATATTTTTTAAGCCTTTTTTGGACTTGCTGCTTTTCTAATCCTTTTGGATTGGAGTTTAGTTTTTTTAAGGCCTGTTTTATCTCTAGATTGTGCCAAAATATTTTTTCCATACTAGTTTAGTATAACATTTTTTTAAAATAAAAAAAATGAGTCGCCCGGGTCTCGAACCCGGAACCCTCAGCTTAAAAGGCTGATGCTCTACCAATTGAGCTAGCGACCCATGAGGTTATCTTTTTTTTAGGGTATATTTTCCAAATGGTTTGTATTTCAAAACATAGTTTCTTCCTACCCTGTCTTCAAATTTTATACTACCTGACATTCTAGCGTTTCTAAAAATTGATTCTGTTTCATTAGTACTTAAAATATGGTCAAGATGAAATATCCCCTTTCTTAGGCCTGACTTATGTTTAACAGAATAGCCTTGAATATTTGACTCTTCCATAAGCAGTATGTTTAAAACTTGTTAAAAATATGTGCTTTTTTGTAGTTTGCTATTTTCTTAAATTTAGTATATATTAAAAAAAAGAATATGTAAAGTCTTTTATGTCTAATAATAATTCTATAGAAGAAAAACTACCACCTCAAAACCTAGAAGCGGAGCAAGCCTTGCTTGGCTCGCTTTTAATTGATAAAGATGCTATTGTTACAATAGCAGATATTTTAGATGTTAAGGATTTTTATAAAAAAAATCATCAAAAAATTTATCAAGCCATGATTGATTTATGGAAGCAGGGCGAACCCATTGATATTTTAAGTGTTACAAATAAGTTAGAGGAAACAAAAGCCTTAAAAGATATTGGTGGCAGAAGTTATTTAGCTAGTTTGTCTAATACTGTTCCTACTGCTAGCCATGTTAAATCTTATGCTGAAATTGTAAGAAAAAAATCAACTTTAAGAAGATTAATTTCTTCTTCGTCTGATATTATTAAAATGGCTTATGACAAAGGAGAGGGTGATACAACAAGCTTGTTAGATAAGGCAGAAGAAAAATTATTTTCTGTTTCCAAAAAGTTTTTAAGACAAAATTTTGTTTGTATTAAGGAGACCTTAGATCAGGCATTTGAAAGAATGGATGAATTAGATAGTGGTGATAAAAAATTAAGAGGGGTTCCCACTGGATTTAAGGAATTAGATGATAATTTAGCTGGCCTTCAACCTTCTGAATTAGTTCTTTTAGCAGCTAGGCCCTCAATTGGTAAGTCAGCCCTAGCTCTTGATATGGCTCGTCACGCTGCAGTTCATGAAAATATTCCAGTCGGGGTTTTTAGCTTAGAAATGTCAAAAGAGCAAGTAACTGACAGAATGATTTGTGCTGAATCAGGCGTTAACTTATGGAAAATGAGAACGGGTAATATTTCTCACGGTGAAGGTGATGATTTTAAAAAACTTGGCAAAACTTTTGATAGTCTTTCTAACGCCCCTATATATATTGATGACTCACCAATGCTTAATTTAATTGAATTAAAGACTAAAGCAAGGAGGCTTCAAAGTGAACACGGCTTAGGCCTTTTAGTGGTTGATTACTTACAACTTATGAGTTCTGGGAGTACTAATAATTCTGGTCGAGTAGAGGAGGTTTCAGAAATCTCTCGAGGTTTAAAAGGGGTTGCTAGAGAATTAAATATTCCAGTTTTAGCCCTATCTCAGCTTTCTCGTTCCCCAGAAATGAGGACTCCAGCTATTCCTAAATTATCAGACTTAAGAGCTTCGGGTTCTTTAGAACAAGATGCTGATGTGGTAATGTTTATTTATAGAAAGTCTCGGGATAAGGGGATTAAAAAATGTCCACCAGATGAGAAAAATGTGGCTGAATTGCACATTGGTAAACATAGACATGGTCCAGCAGGAGTAAGATATTTGCTTTACTTTAACGAAGAAATTGCTAGCTTTAATGACTTAGATAAAAAACATCAAGGTCAAGGCAATGAAGAAGAACAAGATTCACCGTTTTAATAATATGGCTAGCTTTCCTAAAGATATTAAAAATTTAATTCAAAGCATTAGTCAGCTTCCTGGCATTGGTCCTAAAACAGCAGAGCGTTTTGTATTGTTTCTTTTAAAAAGAGAAAATTTTAGAAAAATATTGGCAAAGGATATTTTAAATCTTAAAAACATAAACTTTTGTGAAAATTGTGGTAATTTTACCAAGGATAAAATTTGTAATATTTGCGCTGATCCTAAAAGAAATAAAAATAAAATTATAGTTTTAGCTCAACCTCAAGAAATTAATGTTTTTGAAAATATTCATGATTATAATGGACTTTATCACGTTTTAGGAGGATTAATTAACTCCACTAAGGACATAAAAGATAAAGACCTAGATATTAATGGCTTAATCAAGAAAATAAAGAAAAATAATAAAAAAACAGAGATAATCTTTGCTTTAAATTCTACATCTAAGGGTGAGGGAACTATGTTATATATTAAGAATTTAATTTTAAAAAATAAAAATTTAAAAAATAAGGTAAAGCTTTCTAGAATTGCTCGGGGTATACCTACTGGCGGAGAAATTTCTTATGCGGATGATTTAACCCTAAGAGAGTCTTTAACAAATAGGCGATCTATTTAATATTTAATTAATTATAAACTTTTTATATTATGACATTTTGGCAAAAAATATTTTTAGGTAATACATTTCAGTCTTATGCTATTTTTCTTTTAATAATTTTAGGGGTGGTTATAGTTTTAAAAATCTTTCAAAAGGTAATTCTACATCGCTTGAAAAAGATAACCCAAAAAACCGAAAATAATATAGATGACTTTGCTGTTTCTATGGTTCAATCTTTTGGATTTTGGTTTTTATTTTATATAGGTGTTTACTTTGGGGCTAAAACATTAAATTTAAATCCTATTTTAAGCAAAGCCTTAGACGCCCTTCTTATTGCTTGGTTGGTTTACAGAATTGCTTTTTGGGTTGAAAGGTTTTTTAATTATCTTCTTGATAAAAAAAAGGATGTGGAAGAAGGAGAAAAATCTTCATTTAGATTAATAGGCACTATATTAAAAATTGTAGTTTGGGTTTTAGGAATACTTCTTGTTCTTTCTAATTTAGGGGTTAATATTTCTTCTCTTATTGCTGGTTTAGGAATTGGGGGAATAGCAGCAGCTTTGGCAATTCAAAATATTTTAGGAGATCTTTTTTCCTCTTTTGCTATTTATTTTGATAAGCCCTTTGTGCCTGGAGATTTTATTGTGGTTGGCGATTATAAGGGGATAGTTGAAAAAATTGGAATTAAAACAACCCGTATTAAGTCTCTTCAAGGAGAAGAAATTATTATTTCCAATAAAGACTTAACTTCAGCTAGAGTCCAAAACTTTAAAAAAATGACTGATAGAAGGGTTAGTTTTGATTTTGGCCTAGAATACAATACTCCTCAAGATAGGTTACAAAAAGCAAAAAAAGCAGTTGCAGAGATTATTAAGAAAACTCAAAAGGCTAGATTGGACAGGATTAATTTTATAGAATTTGGAGACTCTAGTCTTAAATTTGAAGCGGTTTATTATATTGAATCACCTGATTTTAATGTTTATCGTGAGATTCACGAGAAAATACTCTTAAATATAAGAAAATCTTTTAAGGAATTAGAGCTTTCTTTTGCCTTTCCCACTCAAACAATTTATTTGGAAAAATAAAAAATAATTTATTGGTCTTTACTAAAAATAGTTTTAATATGGATTTTAAAGAACAAGTTAAAAGGATAGTTAAAGATATTCCTTCTGGTCAAACCTTAACCTATAAAGAAGTTGCTAGAAAGGCTGGTCAACCAAAAGCACAAAGGTTAGTAGCTAGCATTTTAAGTAAAAATCATAATCACAATATTCCCTGTCATCGAGTTATTAAATCAGACGGAAGTCTTGGTGGTTTTAACCAAGGTGTGCTAAAAAAAGCACATCTTTTATATACCGAAGGCTATAACTTTCCTAGCTCAAAGGTTTTAGATGAAAGTTTTTTTAAACAAGATAGCCAAAAGATAGCTAAATCTTTAATAGGAAAATTTCTTGTTAAAGGCGATAAAGCGCTAATTATCTCTGAAGTAGAAGTATATAGTGGTAAAAAGGATCTTGCCTCCCATGCTTCTAAGGGTAAAACCAAAAGAACAGCCCCTATGTTTGGCAAACCAGGTATTTGGTATGTTTATCTTGTTTACGGAGTTTATTATATGTTAAATATAGTAACTGAAAAAAAAGGTTTTCCAGCTGCTATTTTAATTAGAGCAACTTTTTCTGTAAAAGGGCCGGGTAAATTAACAAAACATTTAAAAATAGATAAAAGTTTTAATAATAAGCCTGCTAAAAGGCAAACTGGTCTTTGGATTGAGGATAGGGGCATAAAACCAGATCCTAGTAATATAAAAGCTTTAAAAAGAGTGGGAATTGATTATGCCAAGGAATGGAAAGATAAGTTATTAAGATTTAAATATCTTAAAAATTAGCAATTAATTTAATAAGATTTTATGAATCTCCAATTGGTTAAAAATAAGGAAAAATGGCAAGCATTTGTTAAATCAAACAAGGCTGGTTTATTAGAGTCATGGCAGTGGGGAGGTTTTCAAAAATCTTTAGGAAAAAGTGTTTATCCTATTGCTTTAATGGAAAAAGGAGAAATCTTATTAACTGCTTTAATTATAAAAAAAGCCTTAGTTTTTGGTAAAAGTTATTTTTATATTCCACGAGGTCCTATTTTTAAAAATAGCTTAACCAATAAAAGAAAAAATAATATTTTTGCTAAGTTTGTTTTAGAAATAAATAAAAATTTTAAAAAAGATAAGCCCATTTTTTTAAAAGTAGAGCCTTTTGATAAAAATATTTTTAATAATTTAGATTATAGCTTTTTAAAAGTAAAACCAAACCAGCCTAAAAAAACCACTATTTTAAACCTTGATCAAGACTTAAATGATATTTTATCAAATATGCATTCTAAGACGAGGTATAATATTCGTTTGGCTGAGAGAAAAGGGGTTAAAACCTACAAGGCGAAAGATCTTAAAGATATTAATGTTTTCTTAAAATTATTAAGGGCCACCACTCAAAGAGAAGATTTTAAAGGTTATAATGATTCTTATTATAAAAAACTTTTAAAGCAAGAAAATGTAGATCTTTATATTGCTGATTTTAAAGAATTTCCCATTGCAGCTCATATTGTAGCTTATTTTAATGATGGCTGTTTTTATTTACATGGCGCTTCTTCTAGAAGGCATAAAAAGGTGATGGCTCCTCATAGGCTTCATTGGAATATTATAAAGGATGCTAAAGAAAAAGGTTTTAAATATTATGATTTTTGGGGGATTGATGAAACTAAATGGCCCGGACTTACCCGTTTTAAAAGAAGTTTTGGGAGCCAAGATAAAACTTATCCTGGTACTTTTGATATAATTTTTAATTCTTTTTGGTATTTTCTCTATAAAATAGCCAAAAAAATAAAATCTTAATTAAATATGTTTTCTCAAATTATAGCTACAATCTTACTTATTATTTCGCCAACATTGTTTGGTGAAGTTGGTTTTTTGTCTGGAGCTATAAATACTCCTCAAAAAGATTTTCCCGTATCATTTGGTCCTAAAATTAGTGCTAAAAGTGCTTTGGTTTTTGACTTAGATCAGGAAAAGGTTTTATACCAAAAAAATCCTGATTTAGTTTTGCCTATTGCAAGTATTACTAAATTGATGAGCGCTTTAGTTTTTTTAGATAATAATGATTTAGATTGGGATGAAAAAATTGCAATTACGGCAAGTGATTTTAAGTTTAAAGAAGAATCGCCTTATACTAAAATTGACATTCCTGAAAGTGGCCTTAAGCCAAAACAATTAAATATTAGACCAGGCTCTAAAATGAGAGTTAGAGATGTTTTAAATGCTGGTTTAATTGGTTCTTTAAATAATTTATTAAATACTTTGGCTCGAATTACAATAAATGATAATAATGAAGAATTTGTTGATCTTATGAATCAAAAGGCAGCTGAACTAGGAATGAATAATAGTTTTTTTGTTGATCCCACTGGACTTAGTCCAAAAAATTATTCTACTTCTCGAGATTTAATAATCCTTATAAAGGAGGCAATGAATAATTCTTATCTTAAAAAAACCTTACAAAGAACAAGATATGATTTTACTGTTTATTCTCAAAATGGAGCTAATTTAACTTTTAATGTTAAAAATACAGATAAGCTCTTAAATACTTTTATAGATTTTAAGGGGGGTAAGACTGGCTATTTAGATGAAAGTGGATATTGTTTTGTTGGTATTAGTCGCTTTGAAAATAGGAATTTAGCTGTTACTGTCCTTAATTCAGAAAGCAGCAAGGCAAGATTTCAAGAAGCTAAGTCTTTAATTTGGTGGAGCGTGGATCAATTAAATCTATCTAAAAAATAAGTTTCTGTTAAAATAATAATATGAATTCAGAGATTATTACATTTTTTTTAGCAATGACCCCTATTAATGAATTGCGAGGGACTATTCCAATTGGAATACTAATTTATAACCTTAAGCCAGGTTTGGTATTTTTTTTAGCGGTTTTAGGGAATATAGTACCAGCATTTTTCTTGTTCTGGTTTTGGAAAAAAGGAGCCCGTTTTTTAATGGATAAAAGTCAGTTTTTTAATAAGATTTTTAATTGGCTTTTTAAAAGAACCAGAAAACGTTTTTATAAAAAATATACCATTTATGGTGATCTACTTTTAATTTTAATAGTAGCCATCCCCCTACCTTTTACTGGGGCTTGGACTGGGTCTTTAGTTTCTTATATTTTTGGAACTTCTTATTGGAAAAGTGTTTCTCTTATATCTATGGGTGTAGTTATTGCCGGGATATTAGTGACATTAGCTACCATGGGAATTATAAGTTTTATGTAATTATTTAATATTTTTATGAATTTTATTATTGCTAATTGGAAAATGGACCTAGGTTTAAACAAGGGGGTGGATTTAGCTAAAAATTTTAAAAAATTATTTCAAAAAGAAAGCCTAGAAAAAACTCAAGTAGTTATTTGTCCTCCTCATACGCATCTTTTCTCAATTAAAAAAGTTTTTTTAAATACTAATATTGTGTTAGGAGCTCAAAATGTTTTTTGGGAATCTCAGGGAGATTTTACAGGTGAAATTTCCCCTCAATGGCTTGCCAATCTAGGTTGTAAGTTTGTTATTCTAGGACATTCTGAAAGAAGACTTCTTTTAGGAGAAGATTATAATCAGGTTCATAAAAAAATTATTGCAGCCCTTAATCATAACCTTTGCCCTATAGTGTGTGTTGGCGAGACCAGGCAAGAAAGAGATAAAGGTTTAAAAGAATATGTAATTTTAAATCAACTTGAAACTGCTCTTTCAGGTATAGATTTAGGAACTTCTAAGATTTTAATTGCCTATGAACCGGTTTGGGCTATAGGCTCTGGCCTTATAATAGATCCAGAAGAGATAGAATATATGAGTAGAATTATTTTACAAAAAACAATAGATCTATTTTCAGAAAAAGATATAGAGTCTCAAGTTTATATATTATATGGCGGAAGTGTAGATGAGGATAATATTGAATCTTTTATAAAATATCCAACCATTGAAGGGGCTTTAATAGGGGGTGCTTCTTTAAAGGCTCAAGGTTTTTTAAAAATTTGTCAAAAAGCTAATAAATTTTAAAAATTTTATGTTAACTCATATTGAAAAATTAGTAAAAAAAGCAGATAATAAGAATTTTGCCTTAGGGGCTTTTAATACTCATAATCTTGAGTTTACAAAAGCCATTATTAGGGCTGGAGAAAGAGAAAAGTCTTCTTTAATAATACAGGTTAGTGAAACCTCTCTTAATTATATGGGAGTTCAAAATATCTTTAACCTTGTTAAAAATATTTCTCAAGATAAAGATAGTTTAGTTGCTTTGCATTTAGATCATGGCAAAGATTTTTCTAATATTAAAAAATGTATTAAAGCTGGTTTTTCTTCTGTTATGATAGATGGCTCCAATCTTTCTTTTAAGGAAAATGTTAATATAACTAAAAAGGTAGTAGATTATGCTCATGAAAAAGGGGTTTGGGTTCAAGGAGAACTAGGAAGAGTAATTAAATCTTCCGAGATTGAAGAATTTAAAAAAAATCCCCAAAGTTTTTACACTAAACCAGATAAGGCTAAGGAATTTGTTAAAAAAACCAATCTTGATACTTTAGCAGTTTCAATAGGTAATATACATGGTGTTTATAAATTAAAAAATAAACCTCCTGAAATAAGCATTAAAAGACTTAAAGAAATTAAAAATAAGATAAATATTCCTTTTGTTTTGCATGGCGCTTCTAAGTTGCCCGAAGATTCAATTTTGGCTGCAATACAAAATGGTGTAAGAATTATTAATATAGATACTGAACTAAGACAGGCCTTTAAAAATGGCTTGGACGAGGTTTTAGCTGATAAAAATGAATTTGATCCCAGAAAGATACTTGGAAGAGCTGGTCAAAATGTTTTTGGTGTGGTTAGGAGTAAGATTAATTTATTTCATTCTAATAAAAACTAATAAAATATAAATTTTAATAAATATGTTATATATTCCGATTATCATTTCTGTGATCGGTATTTTAATTGCCGTTTTTTTAAGTCACAGTATTAAAAAGCAAAAAATTATTGGCTTAGAGCAAAAAAGGATTGCCGATTTAATAAAACAGGGGGCTGGTACATTTCTTAAATATGAGTATCGTGTTTTAATGCCATTAATTTTATTATTAGCTGGCTTGCTTTTCTTTTTTATTTCTTGGCAGCTAGCTTTAACTTTTATTTTTGGATCAATTTTTTCTTGCTTAGCAGGTAGTTTAGGAATGAACATTTCTACGAGCGCTAATGTTAGAACAGTAGAAAAGGTAAAGATTAGTATTTTAGGTGGCTTAAAAGTGGCTTTTAAGTCTGGTTTAGTAATGGGAGTATTAGTTTCTAGCTTAGGTATATTAGGCATTGGTGTTTTTTATATCATATTTAAAGATCCAGAAATAATTTACGGCTTTGGTTTTGGAGCTTCTTTGGTTGCTTTATTTTTTAGAGTTGGGGGTGGGATTTATACTAAAGCAGCTGACATTGGAGCAGATTTAGTTGGTAAGGTAAATTTAAGCATTCCCGAAGATGATCCTCGAAATCCAGCAGTTTTAGCTGATAATGTAGGGGATAATGTAGGTGATGTGGCTGGGATGGGATCAGATCTTTTTGAAAGTTATGTTGATTCTATAATAGCAACCATGGTTTTGGGAGTTTCTCTTACTTATATGTTTGGTAATTTAGTTGTTTTATTGCCTTTGCTCTTAGCTTGTGTGGGTTTGGTGGCAAGTCTTTTTGGTTCTTTATCTATTTATATATTTAAAGAAAATGATCCACAGAAAATTTTAAATATAGGTATTTGGCTAGCTGGCTTAATGGTAATTATAGGTTCATTTTTATTATTTTATTTTATTTCTGATAAGCCACTAATCTTATTTGGTTCAGGGGTAATTGGTCTTGTGGCAGGAACTTTAATTGGTTTTTTTACAGAGTATTTTACTTCATCAAAATATTCTCACACCAAAAATCTTTCTCAAAGTTCTAAATCAGGAGCAGGAACAAATATTATTGCTGGGATGGGGCTGGGAATGAGTAGTACTACTTTTCCAGCAATTATAATTGGAGCTAGTCTTTTTGGCTGTTTTTCTTTGGCAGGTCTTTATGGGGTTGGTATTGGGGCAGTAGGCATGCTTTCTACTTTGGCTCTTACTTTGGCTAGTGACACCTACGGACCAGTAGCTGATAATGCAGCTGGCATTGCTGAGATGACTAATATGGGTAAAAATGTTCGTCAAAGAGCAGAAAAGTTAGATACTGTAGGAAATACTACAGCTGCCATAGGAAAGGGCTTTGCAGTTGGCTCAGCAGCCCTTACAGCCCTTATTTTATCAATAAGCTTTTCTAAAATAGCAGGAATTAATGTTTTAAATTTAAATGAGCCCAATGTTGTGATAGGGGTTTTAATGGGGGGCTTAATGCCTTTTATATTTTCTTCTTTAGTAATGAAGGCGGTTTCCCAAAGCGCTTCTAAAATTGTAGAGGAAGTAGAAAGACAATTTAGGGAAATTAAAGGCTTGAAAGAGGGTAATGCAAAGCCTGATTATAATCATTGTATTAAAATATCTACTAAAAGTTCTTTAAGAAAAATGATTTTACCTGGGATTTTAACAATAGTTATTCCTGTTTTAATGGGTTTTTTAATTGGCAAACAAGCTTTAGGCGGCTTTTTAATTGGCTCAGTAGTAGTTGGCTTTTTATTAGCGGTTATGATGGCTAATTCAGGTGGAGCCTGGGATAATGCTAAAAAGTATATTGAAGCTGGTAATTTAGGTGGTAAAAATTCAAATGCTCATAAGGCTTCTATTATTGGTGATACTGTGGGAGATAGTTTTAAGGATAGTGCTGGTCCTGCTTTAAATATTTTAATTAAAATTATGGCTATTATAGCTTTAATTATTGCTCCCTTGCTATAATTTATGGCTTGACGATTAATTTATCTTTGGTATTATAAACTTAGTATTAAAAAATAAAAAAGGGAAAAAGTTAATAAATTAAAAATTAATTTTTAATAAATATTATGAATATTGAGAGTAAAGACTTGGAAAAAAATAAAAAAGAATTAAAAGTAGAGCTTACCGCCCTAGAGGTTGCTCCTATTTTTGAAAAAGCATATAAGGAACTATCCCAAGAGCTTGATATACCAGGCTTTAGAAAAGGGAAAGCTCCAAAAGAGGAGGTTAAAAAAAATATTAATCAATCACAGATTTTTGAAAAAGTGGCACGTTTGGCAATAAACGAAAATTATTTTTCTATTATTAAGAAGCAAAATTTAGAGCCAGCTGGCCCGCCTGAAGTTGAGGTTTTGAAAATTGCAGAAGGCAACCCCTTTGTTTTTAAGCTTAGGATTCCCCTTTTGCCAAGTGTTAGCCTTTGTGATTATGAAGATATTAATGTTAAGCCTGAAAAAATAGATATTAAAGATAAAGAGGTTGAAAATACAATTAATCGACTTCAACAATCAAGAAGTACTGAAAAGAAGGTAGATAGAAAAGCAAAAGAAGGTGATAAGGTAAAATTAGATCTAAAGCTTCAAAAAGATGGTAAAGATTTAGAAAATGGCGATGTAAAAGATTATTCTTTTGTAATTGGCAAACAAGCTCCAATGCCAGGTTTAAGTGATAACTTAAAAGGGGCAAAGTCAGGAGATGAAAAGGAATTTTCTCATACTTATCCAAAAGAACATTATGACAAAAATTTAGCTGGTAAAAAAATTGATTTTAAGGCAAAAATAAAAGATGTATATGAAATTACCTTACCAGAACTAAACGATGAATTTGCTAAATCTTTTGGCGATTTTAAGACCATGGAAGATTTAAGATCTAAAATAAAAGATAATATTAAAAGAGAAAAAGAGCAAAAAAATGAACAAAAAATAGAATCTGAAGTTTTAGATCAATTAGTTGAAAAGTCTAAATTTGATGAAATTCCAGAAAGTTTAATAGACCATGAAGTAGAAAAAATGCTTAAAGAGCTTGAGGCATCATTGCAAAATTCTCCTCAAGGTGGTAAAATTAAATTTGATGATTATCTTGAAAGTATTAATAAAACCAAAGAAGACCTTAAAAAAGATTTTAAGCCTAAGGCCCAAAAGCGGGTTAAAACCGCTTTGGCAATTAAGAAAATTGCAGAAAAGGAAAATATTCAAGCTACAGACAAGGATTTAGAACAAGAAATAGCTAGGTTGAAAAAGATTTATAAGGGACAAGATAAAATGATTAAAAATTTAGAACAAGAATCAAGTAAATTATATCTAAAAGATCTTTTGACCAATAGAAAGGTTATTAAATTTTTAAAAGACAAAGCTTTAAAATAAATTATAAGCGGGAGTAGCTTAGTGGTAGAGCGTCTGCTTGCCATGCAGAAGATCGCGGGTTCGAATCCCGTCTCCCGCTTTTTTTATTTACCCAAAACAGCTCTTTTTAGGCCTTATTCTTAGGAATTATATAGCTATTTTTTTTAGAAAATTAATGTAATAAAAAAGCCAACTTCTTTTGAAGTTGGTTTTTTTAATGGTGGGCAGGGCAGGATTCGAACCTGCGTAGGCATAAAGCCGGCAGATTTACAGTCTGCTGCGTTTGTCCACTCCGCCACCTACCCGGAAAGCCAACGGTCGGACTTGAACCGACGGCCTACTCCTTACCATGGAGTTGCTCTACCACTGAGCTACGTTGGCTTATTTTAATTTTAAACAATTATTTAAAGTATTACAACTTTTTTATTTATTCTTTTTTGTTTTTTTCTTAGTGCTTTTCTTTTTTGTTTTTTTAGGAGTCTTTGTATCTTTTTTCTTGGTTTTCTTTGTATCTTTTTTCTTGGTTTTCTTTGTATCTTTTTTCTTGGTTTTC
>DATFJC010000006.1:0-3106 GCA_035269445.1 Patescibacteria group bacterium | reverse complement strand
CTAAGGTTTTACCTGTATTTTCCACAAAATCTAAAGATTCTACTATTTTTTTATAGGCTTCTTCTTGTTTTATACCGGAAATTTCTGGCCAAATCAACTTAAGTCCACTCTCCCCTGGACTTAAATTTACTTGCTTAATGTTTACAGACTGGCTTAATCCAGTTTTTTCTAGACTTTCTTCTATTTTTAAACTATTTTTTATACTTTCAAAAGAATTAAACCAAGCTTGTGCAGTTCCACCAATCTTATTTTGAAGTAAATTACTATAAAATTCGCCTTGTCTAGCAAAAATCCAAACCTGAGAATCCCCACAATTTGTTTTATCAGATCTAAAAAAAGTGCTATTTTCATTGATAATATCACTTGAATCCGCTATTAATTTAATATTAATCAGATTATTCCCTTCAAAAAAAACCAAATTTCTCTCAAAAACAACACTACATACCCCAACTTTAGAGAAGACAACGCCTTCTTCAACTATTTTATCATTAATTCTATATATTTTTTTTGAATTATCTAAAGTCCACCCTGAAACATCACCAAATTCTCCTTTTTCTATATTTCTCGACATAATTAACAAATCATCCCGAGAAAGTCCTTGTACATTATCTGTCTCTATGTTTTTTATTTTCACGTCAAGAACAAAAGTATCCGTCTGAACCTCTTGGCCCAAAACTATATCACCAGGATAAGAAAAAGAAAAACCAATTTTTTCATTAATATATTGCTTTGTTTCTGGTGTGTTCTTCACTTCTTGCTCTGGCGCTTGTTCTTCTTCCTTTTGCGTCCATAATTTAAGCTCTTTTTTAAGATGTTCTACGCCATCGTTTTTCACTTGTGAAACTATGGTTTTTACCTTACTAGAATCATAAGAACAAGCTGACAAAACAAACAATAAACTAAAAATTATTACTTTTTTCATAAATTTTTCCAATTTTAAACTTTTCCTCCTAAAATTAAAAAGTGTGATTCAAATTAACCCATTTTAAATTTTTTGGCTAACTTTTTAGACCTTTTCAGCCTATTTAATATTTTTATTGCTAATATTAGATAATTATATTTTTTTCTAAAAGTTTGCAAACTTTTGAGCCTTTTTAAGCTTTAATAGGAATGGACAGTTCTTTGTAGAACTACCCCCTATAGTCGAGAAGAACTTTTTCTTCTAATTTCTTTTTTAAAAATCAATGAAGGAACTAAGCATTTCTTTTAAAATCAAAAACTTTAAAGAAAAACATAATTCCATATCTTACAATCTGTTTTTATGACCTAAAAAACAAAAATAGAACTTAAACAAAAAATATAGTTCTACGCTGTTACTCTTTACTCAATTTTCAATACCTTCCCTTGTTTCTGGGAATCTTTTGTTCTAAAGGTAAAATTTTCTCCTTTTTTTCTAGCCAAAAGAGCTTCTCCCAAAGGTGAATTAGCCGAAATTATACCTAAATCAGGATTTGCTTCTACTGAACCCAAAATTTTATAAGTTTTTATTTTACCATCCAATTCAAAAGTAACAATACTGCCTAATTGAACTTTATTTTTACCTCGGGAAACAATAATTTCAGCTCTTTTTAATAAATCTTCAATATCAATAATTTTTTGATTTAATCCTCTCAATTTACCTTTTGCAATAGAATATGCCGCATTTTCGGAAAAATCACCCATTAAAGCTAATCTTTTTACCTCAGATGCTAAACGAGGACGTACATTTTTTTTTAAATGCTGAACTTTTTTTTGTAATTCATTAAATTTATCTTCTGTAATATTAGGGTCGGCCTTTTCATGGGTATATTTACCTGGTTTTCTAATTGGTACTCGCATAAATTATTTTGCTATTTATATAAAGAATAATAGCACTATTTACCAAAAAATTACAACAAAAATTATTTTTAAATAAAACTAAAAAAACCAAAATAAAATCTGGTCTTTTTTTATAATTTATTGAATTTTAAAAAAACAAAGTAGTTAACCCTGACAAAACCATATTAACTCCAATCGCCCCTACAAAAAAACTATTTAAACGTAAAAGAATCTCCATATTATGATCAAAAACTTGTCTATATTTTTTCTTTTTTATTTGTGCTCGTAATTTTTTTAAAAACATAATCACTAAGTAGTTAATAAAAAGAGTTAAACACAAAATAAATGAACCATTAATTAAAGGCTCAGAAAAACCAATAATTATCACAATCGAAATTGTCCCGACACCCACCATAAAAGGTAAAGCGATTTCTGAAGCTAGTTCGTCAATATCTCCTTTAAGTTTTATCAAAGCTTTTCCTCCTTTTATTATAAATAAATATGCCAAACTAAAAATAATTATTCCACCAAAAATTCGAAAAGACTCAAAACTTATTTTAAAAACTTTTTCAAGCAATGAATCACCCGTAAATAAAAAAAGAAAAAAAATAAATAAAGAAATAAAAGAAGCTTTTATTAAAACCTTATTAAAAGTTCTATCATCAAGCTCTTTCATTATAGGAAGAAGATATAAAAACAAAGCAAATGGATTTAAAAGAACTAGCAACTCAAACAAACTAGAAAACATATTTTTGATATAATTTTATAAGTACTTTTATTCTATCAAAACTTAGCACTTACATAAAGAGTTTATATAAAAATTTTAATAACTCTTACTATTGACTTGTTATTACTTTTAATTTAGAATCAGATGAAAACAAAAATACAAATAGAGAAAACAGGAGGGAAAATGGATATTTCTTTTTTAGACAAGTATGGCTGGTGCACAAAATGTACCGAATGGATAAAATTACCACCAGGTCACAACAGCTTACCAAAACACAAAGATAAACAAAACAAAATTTGCGAAAAAAGTGGCTACAGCCCTTGGAAAACAAAATATAAAATTAAAACGATTACAGATGCCAAAAGACTGGCTAAGATTATAAAAAAAGATTCTAGTGTATGTCTCAATGGAAAAAATGAACATTCAATGTCTTGCAATGATGGGGAAATGTGTTCTGCCGTAAGAAGACTGCTTGCTAAAGCTTTAGCCGACTTTGTTTTGGAAAATTAAATTTTATAAATAACGAAGAGCTTCATAAAGATGAAGCTCTTTTAACAAACAAAAAAAGATGAGTTTAGTTCT
>DATFJC010000005.1:0-4593 GCA_035269445.1 Patescibacteria group bacterium | reverse complement strand
TATAATACCCAAGCCCCCTAGCTACTGAAAGATCAATATCCCAATTTTTATCATCAACACCTAGAGCTTTTAAATTTTTAGTAATTTGCAACAACTCCCCTACTCCCACTAAGGCCTGTTTTGACTGAGCCATTAATTTTTTAACCTTATTTAATAATTCTTCTTTGCCAGGCTTAATACTTATAAATTCTTTAATTTTTTTAATCTGATCATTGCTTAAATTAACCTCTTTTTTAAACTCTTGTTCTAACTCAGGCCATGATTTTTTATCTTTTTTGTCTATTATTCTTAAAACATCCTTAGTCTTTTTTTTATCAAAGCCAATATATTGAGACAAGCCATTTAAAATCTTCCTATTATTTAGCTTAATTAAAAAATTATTTACTCCTAAGGCCTTCATTGTTTCAAACATAACAGCTACTATTTCAGAATCCGCCATAAGACTTTTAGTGCCAATAATATCAGCATCAAACTGCAAAAATTCTCTATACCGTCCATCTTGGGGCCTTTCCCCTCTCCATACTCTCCCAACCTGATACCTTTTAAAGGGTTTTTCAAGCTTTGGATTAGCTGAAATAACCCTTGCCAAAGGAACGGTTAAATCAAAACGAAGAGCAAGCTCTTTAGGGCTCCCCTCTAGTTTTGCTTTAAAAATTTCCATATCCAAGTCTTTGCCCCCGGTTAAATTAATTTTTCTTTCTATGGCAGGGGTTTTTAAAGGAACAAAACCAAAACTTTCAAAAACATTTTGTATAGTTTTGATTATCTTTTGTCTAGGAATTTGATCTTTAGGTAAATAATCCCTAAAACCTGCACTAAGTTGTGGTTTAATGTAGTTGGTGCTCATAAGTATGTTCTTAAAATAGCATAAAGAATTTAAAAAAGCAAGTCTTTTATTTTTTATTTTTAAACCTTGGATAATACTTTTTGTACCAATAATAAGATAAAAAAAGAGCTAATATAAAAATAATAAAAAATATTATAAAAAAGCTTGTTTTCTTAGGGTCCATTCCCGAGCCAATATAGGCCAAGGTTAAAGAACCACCAATGTTACCTAAAATATTGGCAATCATAAAAAATTTAAATTTTATTTTAGAAATACCAGCAATATATGAGATAGCATCATCAGGGAAAAAGGGAAGGTAATATATTAAAAACAATAAAAAAGCGCCTCCTTTTTCCCAAAATCTATCATATTTTTTTAAGGTTTTTTTCTGAACTATTTTTTTTACTAAACTACGCCCCAATTTTTGAGCTAAACTAAAAGCAATTATATGACCTACAACCCTACCAATATAATTTAATAAAAATCCTTGCCACATTCCGAATATAAAACCGCCTGCAATTCCAACAGTATAACCATTAATGGGCGCTAGAACTACTTGTACTATTTGAATTAAAACAAATACAAAGGGAGCTAAAATCCCAAAATTTTCAATATAATCTCTTACAGCTTCCTGGCTTTCAAAAAAAGAATTTGGATAAAATAAGCCATATATTAGAAATATTAATAATGGAACAAATATTATTACGCCTAAGATAGTTTGATAATTTTTATTCATATTTAAAAATTAAATTAAATTAATATATATTAATTATATACTAAAAAATAAGATAAAAGAAAGGACCTGAAAATTTCAGGCCCATAATATATTTAAGAGATTTGTTTATTTATATTCCAGCCCTTAAATACTTAAAAGCACTATCTACACTTATGGCACCCTCAGAACAAGCTGTTATAATTTGGCGCAAACCATTAGAGCCATTTGTAACATCGCCAGCAGCAAAAACACCATCTATGTTAGTAGATTGATCTTCATCAATCATTACATAGTTTTTATTATTAGTCTTAATGTCAATATCTTTAAACAAAGAAGTTATTGGAATTGCTCCTATCTCTATAAAAAGGCCATCTAATTCAAAAACTTCTTCACCCTTATAAGGCTTATCTAAAACAACAGATTCTAGCATGGGATCACCACGGAGCTCTAAAACATTAGTATTGTAAAGTACTTTTATATTTTTGTTGTGCTCAATTTCTTGTTTCCAGCCAGGATTAGCTCTTAATTTATTACCACGATATATAATATAAACCTCTTTAGCAATATTGGATAAATGAACGGCTGAAGCACCAGCACTATCAGAGCCTCCTATAACTGCTACTTTTTTATCTTTAAAAAAGGCTCCATCACAAGTAACACAATAGGAAACCCCCTTACCTAAATATTTTTTTTCATTTTTTAAATTTAGACTTCTTTTTTTAGTACCAGTGGCTAAAATAATTGATTTTGCTTTAATTTTATCTGAAGATTCTAGGGTTAATAAAAAGTCTTTATCTAATTTTTTAACATCCTCCACTTCATCTTGTTTAATCTCCCCGCCCAAACTAATTAAATTATCCTTTATCTTTTCTATTAATTTAAATCCTGTAATACTTTTTTCAGAAGGATAATTACAAACCTCAGGAGCTTCTAGGGTCATTCCGCCTATTTCTTTGGTAACAACTAAATTACTTAAATTATATCTTGTAGCATAAATGCCAGCCGTTAATCCAGCTGGGCCACCCCCTATTATTATAATATCGTAATTTTTCATATTTAAGATAAATTAGCTTTTTGGACTACTTTCCAGTGATAAAGATAAAGTGGCAAACCTACTAATATTAAAGCCAGGTTAGTAGCACTATCTCTATGTCTTCTTGATTTTATAGGATCAACCCCCTCTCTTCTTTTTTCCCAATTTTTATACTCTTGAATTAATCTTTCAATTTTTTCCGCCTGGGCTTCTGTTAAAGTCCCCCCATCCTTTATTGCTTTTAAATCATTAATATTAGCGGCATACATTGGTGGTCTTTGATAATTAATTCTTTGTTCTAGATCGGCTTCAGTAAAAATAAAGGTTTTAAGCCCCATATCAACAAAACGAACACAGCCAATTACTAAAAGCACCAAACCAAGCATTGAAAAAAGATACAAATAAATTGTTCTAATTAAACTTGTTTTTTTCATAAAATTTTTATGTTATAATTTAATTTATAATAGATATTTAACTTATAATATATGAGCTTAAAAAATAAAACCATCATCTTGTCAATAATTTTTATTATTTTTGTTTTAATTTATTGCTTTGCAGAAGGAGCTACTGAAGGCTTTACCTGGAGCTCAAACCAGGAAAGAATAAATAATCAAATAATTTCTCATAACTTTCAAGAAGGAAGGGG
Organism: Patescibacteria group bacterium; assembly: GCA_035269445.1. Taxonomy (GTDB): domain Bacteria; phylum Patescibacteriota; class Patescibacteriia; order UBA2591; family UBA6264; genus DATFJC01. The sequence continues at coordinate 1,373 of DATFJC010000005.1, read as the reverse complement.
TTTTTTAGACTATCATAGCTTTAGAAATCTTGAGCTTTTGGGAATATCTGGAGCTATTATAACAGCCTTATTTTTAAGCTTATCTTTAAAAAACTTTATATTACTTTTATTTGGCTCATTTGCTTTTGGTTTGTCGCTAATTTATGAAAGAGTATTACAATACGTAGCTAAGGGATATTTATTTGAGCCACACCCTCCTAAATATAACATACTATGGTTTTCTTTTCAATCTTCCAATATATTAGAAATTATTGTAGGTATTATTGGCCTAATTCTTTTAATAATTTATTTTATAAATTTGTATCATCTTAAATCTAACAATTAAGATTATTTAAAAAAAGGGATTATCAGCATCCACCTCACTATCCCAATCATCAAAATCTTTTTCCTGGTCTACTAAATATAAATTTTTAGTATAATTTTCTAAAATATCACCAGCCCTTAAAAATCTAGAAACTCTTAAAAATTTTGATCTTCTAATTTCTGGCTTAATAATAAAAAGTCTCTCCTTTGCTCTAGTAGCAGCAACATAAAAAAGCCTTCTTTCTTCTTCTAAATCTTCAATATTATTAATAGAGCGTTTTGAAGGAATCATTCCCTCTGCCACTGATATTAAAAATACCGTATTCCACTCTAACCCCTTAGCAGAATGAATGGTTGATAAAACAAGACTTTTCCCTTGTTTTTCCTTAGGACTTAAACCAACCTGACTTGACTCTATGGGATCAAGGGTAAGATCTGATAAAAAACTTTTTAAACTTTTGTATCTTTTGCTAATATTTAAAAGAGATTTAAAATCATCTTCTCTTTTATGAAAGTCATCATATTTTGACTTAAAATAAGGTTTATAAAAATCTATAATTATTTCAATCTTTTTGAAAATATTTTTTTCTTGATCTCCCCTTTCTAGGGTATTTTTTAATTTTTTAAGGTCTTTAAAATACTTTTTAGAATTAAAATTATTGCTTAAAAGCCCTGCTAAGTTTTTTTCTTTTTCAATGATTTCAAAAATTAATTTTTGAGCAGTTTTTCTCCCAATTCCCTGAATAAGAGAAAGAAGCCTATTCCAGCTTACTGCATCAAGCCAATTTTGAACAACTTTTAAAAAAGAAAGAATATCTTTAATATGAGCAGCTTCTACAAATTTAAATCCCCCATATTTTTTAAAGGGAATCTTTCTTCTTGCTAATTCTACCTCTAAGTCATTAGAATGCCAGCCATTTCTAAAAAGTACAGCAATGTTATCTAAATCTATTTGATGATTATTAATTAAATCTAGTATCTTATCTACCACAAAACTAGATTGATGATTTTCATTATATGTTTCTACAAAAAATGGCTTTTCGCCTTTCTTTTTTTTAGTAAAAAGAGTT
>DATFJC010000004.1:0-8631 GCA_035269445.1 Patescibacteria group bacterium | reverse complement strand
TAAAAGGTTTTTGCTATATCTGTACCTTTTTTAGAAATAGCTCCAATCACTTTTGGAACTTTTGATAAAGGAACTTTACTACCAGGATCTACTCTTTCTGGAGAAAAAGCTAAAAAGAAATCTTGACCCGCTTTTCTTTTATTATTTTCTAAAATAGGTTTTAGTTCTTCTTGGGTAGTACCAGGGTAGGTAGTGCTTTCAAGAATTATCAATTTTTTTGAATTTAATTGTTTTGAAATTGCTTTACCAGCTTGTTTTATATAGTCTGTGTTAGGTGCTTTATTTTTAGTTAAAGGGGTAGGAACACAAATTAGAACTATATCTATGTTTTTTAAAACTTTATAGTCAGTAGTAGCATTAAGACTACCTTTTTCCTTAGCCTTTTTAAGGTCTTCTTTGTTAATATCATCTAAATAAGAAATATTATCATTGACTTTTTTAGCTTTTTCTTTATCTAAATCAATGCCTGTAACAGAAAAACCTGATTTAGCAATTTCTACAGCTTTAGGTAAACCAACATAACCGAGTCCTATTACAGCAATATTAGCTTTTTTATTTTTAATTTTTTCTTTTAAATCCATTTAATTATTTAGTTGGTTTTTAGCAAGTGTTATTTATGTTATTATAACAAAGAATATTTAGTTTTTTAAATAATTTAAAGATTTAATAATATAATTAAATTAATTTTAAAATTATGAAAAATTATTTTAAAAAATCAAAACCTAAAGCAAAAAGTCTTATTGTTGGAATTATCATTTTTATTATCGGCATGTTAACCGGGAATTTTTTTGGCGGAGAAAGTGGGGAAGTATTAGTAAACAATGATTTAGAAAAAGAATCTATAGATTATGTAGTTGAAAGGGTAATTGATGGAGATACTATTTTTCTCAATGGAGAACCTGTACGTCTAATAGGTATTAATGCTCCAGAAATGGGAAGATGTTTTTATCAAGAATCAAAAGATGCTTTAATTGAGCTTGTTCTTGGTGAAAAGGTGAGATTAAAATCAGGAATTTATGATAAAGATAATTTTGGAAGGCTTTTAAGGTATGTATTTTTAAGTGATAATGATCTATTTGTAAATGACTATTTAGTAGATAATGGCTATGCTGACTTTGACGGCTCTTTTAAGGATAAAACTTATGCTCAAAGGTTAAAAACAGGGAGAGATCAAGCTAAAATGGATCATATTGGGATCTGGGCTGAATGTGAATTAGATTACAGCGAAAGTGAAGATTGTCAGATTAAGGGCAATATTTCAAAAGACGGATATGGGAAAATATACTTTATGCCTGGAGATCCTAATTATGAAAGAGTTCAAATTGATTCTAGTAAGGGAGAAAGATACTTTTGTACAGAGGAGGAGGCTAGGGATGCTGGTTTTAGACCATCACAATCTGAGAGTCAACTTAAATACATGAAGTAATTCTGTGACCCTAGAGGTTAACATGCTAGGGAGATCAAACCCCCGTTGGCGATCGAATTGCCGTAGGGCGGTTAGACCGCCCTATTGTATTGTAATATGCTTAATTTTTAATAATTTCCCAATGTCCTCCTTTTTTAGGACCTACATGTTTAATATAATTTTTTTCTTTTAATTCTTTTATATCTCTTTCTACTGTTTTTTCACTAACGTTTAACTCTTTTGCAAGAGAGTTAAACGTTAAGGATTGATTGTTCTTTATTTTTTTAAGAATTTTTCTTTGTCTTAATTTTTTACCGACATTTTTACCGACATTTTTACCGACATTTTTACCAAATCTGTCTTCAATGCTCTTTTTTGATAAATCTGGGCGTTTAAAAGATATACTAAACCAATTTTTATCAGCTTTTATATTGGGGGAGGGGAGTTTATATGAAGACATTGCGTTTTTAATTCTTAATAAACCAGAGCCTATCTTTTCTACTAAATCCATCCTTTGCATTAAGCCAAAAAGTAAGGGGTTTCTTGAAATACTTCTGTTGTATAAATCTTTTACTTCTAAGTTACCTAAAAGACCACCTGGGTTTGTAATTTCAACTCTATTTTTAAAAACATCTATTTGAATATGAGCTGTAGAAAAATAATCTCTATGCGCTATAGCATTTAAAATAGCTTCTCTTAGGGCTTGTTCGGGCAATTCTAATTTTTCTTCTCTGGGGCCTCCTTTTATAATGTACTCTGTATTAAGCTTAGAGGACAAAAATTGCATAGCATTTTTATAATTGGAATAAATATCTGATTTAAATTCTTTTCTGTCTAAAATTTTATACTTATCTTTTCCTTGATACAAAACACAAGTTATAGTGGCGCTTATAAAAAACTTTGTTATATCATCTGAAAAAAACAAGACTCCTGCATTTTTCATTTGATTGTTTTTTATTAATCTCAAATTTTTTAAAAGTTCTATTTTGTTTAGATTGTCGGTCGCATTTATATTATTTAAAAACTGTTTAAATTTTTCCTGGGATAGGTCAGTTTTTAAATCAAACTCTTTATTTAGCATTTCATCAAATCTTATTAGATTTTCTCTTTTAAATAGCTGTTTTACTTCGTTTGTTTTTAGCTTCTGGGAATTAGCACCTTGTCTTTGATAAAAAGTTCCTCCTAAAGAATAGGGTCTTTTTTCTCCCGTGGGTACTTCTACAATAATAATATTATTATGAGAAGAAACTGAAACCTTTAAAGAAGGATCTATATTTCTGGCATAATTTTGAATTTTTGACCTTAAAGAATTAGTGTCCTTAATACCTTTTATTTTTCCTAAGTCGTTTACACCTAAAAGTATTTTTCCACCGTTACTATTAGCAAAAGCACAGATATCTTTACCAATAGAGTCGCTTAAGGATTTTTTAAACTCTAAATTATATCCTTCTCCTTGTTTAATTAAAGTTTTTATTTTTTTAGTGTCCATATTATATTTTTAATAAAAGGAAGGTTACCAATCTTTTACTTTTTCTTTAGTTTTCTTTTTTAGCTTTCTGTAAAACTGTTTAGCTTCTTGTTCAAATTCAGGAGAAACAGCTCTTAATATTTCAATTCCTAGTATTCTATATCTACCTCCAACTTTATTAGCTTTTAAAATACCTTTTTTAAGCCAACGCTTAATAGTACTTTTGCTAACTTTTAAGTAATTTCTTGCTTCTTTTGTAGTATATACTTTACCTGGTTCAATTTTATTCATAAAAAAATAATAAGTTTCTTATATTATTATTTTAATCCAAGTGTTATTGGGTGTCAATAAGTATTACTATGTGGATAACTCAGTAGGGAGATTAAACCTCCGTAGGGCGGTTAGACCGCCCTATTATATGATTTTTTTAAAGTTTTAGTTTTTGTTGTTTATTAAAAAAGTTTTCATTAGCCCTTTTAAAGATATCTTTAGTCCATTTAGTATATTCCTTAACTTCTTTTTTAGAAATTGTTATACCGCCACTATATAAGCTGTGATTTCTTTTAGACCTCATTTCATTTGCTAATAATTTTATTTCAGAGTCATTTAGGTAAGAAGATAGTTTTTTAATTAAAGCTATATGATGTCCTCTTTTTGATTTTACCCTTAATCCGTGTTTAGCACATACTGCAATAGCTAATTTTAAAAGTGCATCATAACAAAAACGAAAAGAAACTTCTGGTATATTAGAATCAATAGCAATTTTAAGGTCCTTTTTAGCTGCTTTATAGTATTTGTTAATTTGTTTTTGAGGAAAATCCATTTTTTCAAACATTTAAAAGATTTTTATTTTTTTATGAGAAAAGATGTTTTTTATGAAATCATCTTTTTTATTTTTACGAGTTTGAAACTCTTTTGGGGTAAGATCAATAATATTGATTTCTCTACCAATATCTTCTTGCAATGGTAAAATTATTTTTTTTGCCTCAATAGAAGAATGATTTCCTATTAGTAAAAGATCTATATCGCTTTCTTGTTGAAAGTTGCCTTTGGCAAAAGAACCAAAGATATAGGCTTTTTCTAATTTAGGTATTTTTTGTAGTTTTTCTTTTAGGGTCTTTACTACTCCGTATTTTGCGTTATAAACCCTTTTAATTTCATTTAATAGGGGGTAATCTTTATTTAAACCATAATATTTTTGATTACCCTGTTTCTCAGATGAAAGAATACCTTCCTTTTCAAGTTCGTTTAGTTTACGAGAAAGGTTGCCAGGATCTAAATCTAAAAGATCGGCTAGCTCGTTTATATAGTGTTTTTTCTTAGGATTAACAAAAAAATATCCTAATACTTTAATAGTAATTTTTGAACGAAATTGAAACATAAAAATTAAGTAAGTATGTAATTATTTACAATGATTATTGTAAAATAATACAATAATGTTGTCAAGCTTTAATAATGGGGAATTATCAATATTCTATTCTATTTTTATTATTGATTGGCTGCTAAATACATATTCTCCGATATTTTGTATTTGTCAAATAACTTTTCTACAATTAAACAATAAGTAGTTACCAATCTTTTACTTTTTCTTTAGTTTTCTTTTTTAGCTTTCTGTAAAACTGTTTAGCTTCTTGTTCAAATTCAGGGGAAACAGCTCTTAATATTTCAATACCTAGTATTCTATATCTACCTCCAACTTTATTAGCTTTTAAAATACCTTTTTTAAGCCAACGCTTAATAGTACTTTTGCTAACCTTTAAGTAATTTCTTGCTTCTTTTGTAGTATATACTTTACCTGGTTCAATTTTATTCATAAAAAAATAATAAGTTTCTTATATTATTATTTTAATCCAAGTGTTATTGGGTGTCAATAAGTATTACTATGTGGATAACTTATAAGAAAATTCAATATAACAAAAAAAGACCAGATAGCTTTTAGTCTTTAAAATAATATAGCTTGCTTGTTAAGTTTTTTATGAAGTGTTAACATATAAGTAATATGATAATTTTAAAGGCCGTATATTTAAATAAGTTTAATTAATGATTTTATGACAAACAAATTATTTATTATTTTCATTGGCCTTGCTGTTATAGGATTAATATTTGCTCCTGTAGCTATTCAAGCTCAAGAGCAAGCTATTGGGAGGCTTTTGCCCGTGTCTATTGGCGAGGTGTCTGATTCTGGAATTTTGCCTGATTCACCTTTTCATTTTTTGAAAAGCTGGGGAAGAAGTATCCAACTTTTATTTGCTAACAATTTAGTAAATAAAGCAGAATTGCAACTTCGTTTTGCCAATCAAGACGCTTTGGTAATTAAGCAACTACAAATGAGAGAAAAATATGAATTAGCTGAAAAATATGCTCAACGTTTTCAAAAGAATTTTGAAAAAGCATTGCAAAACATGGAAAAGGCAAGGGAGGAAGTTCAGGAAAAAGATCAAGAGAGAGATTTAAATAAGGGCAAAGACATTGAGAACCTTGTTGAGAAAATGAAAGATAATTCCCTTCGCCAGCAAGAAGTATTGGCTAGCGTATTGGAAAGAACTCCCAAAGAAGCCCAACAAGGAGTTATGATGGCTATAGTTAACTCTGGAACTGGCTTGGAAAATGCTATTGAAAGGGTTCAAGGAAACGAGCAAAAAGAAAATTTCCGAAATAAAATGGATGGCCAAATTAATAAAATGCCTGAGAAAATACGAACTCAAATACGAGAGAGGATAAGAGAAAAACAAGGCCTAGGTCCAAAAGTACAGGACCAAAATCAAGCTCAGGGTCAAAATAAAGAAGGCCAAAACAAGCAAGAAGGTCAAAAGCAAGAGGGCCAAGATCAACAAAAAGGACAAGGCCAACAAGAATTAGACCAGGGCAACATGGAACAGCAACAAGAGTCCGGGAGTGAAAAACCAGAGTCAGATACAACAGGACAAGGCCAGCAACAAAAAGGAATGCAGGGCGGCAGAAATTAATAGGAAGTTGAATGGTTGGTTTTAAACTTTATTGATAAATAAAAAAGAGGACAAATTTATTTTTGTCCTCTTTTATAATTAGATATTGTTTTTTGTATTGAAATGGTATGGTCGAAGATTTGTGCGGGAACTTAGATTTTAGTTTACCTTAGGGGTTCACCGCTTTTTTGATTTTAGGGTTAAATTTTATTTATATTTCTTTGTGGATCGGTGCTTTTTTAATGGTTAGGTGGGCGGTTATTTTTTTTAATTTAGGGTCAGATTCTATTTTGTTTTTTGCTAAGCATTTATTTTTTATAAATAAGTCCTATGCCCATACCCTTTTGTCTTGGGTTTTCAATAATTTCTTTAAAGTTTTCTTTTTCTTTTTTTATTTCTTTCCAAAATTTATAAACATTATTGTTTTTATCATTTTTATTTGGAACAATGTCGTGAAAAGCTATAATGCCGTTTTTCTTAACTAGGGGGCTATATAATTGAAAATCTTTTTTAACTCCTTTGTAACTGTGGTCTCCATCTATAAATAAAAGGTCTATTTTTTTATTGTTTAGAATTTGTTTTAATTTATTTAAGGTTTCTTTTTTGTGAGAGTCAGCCTTAATGGGGTATATTGTTTGGTTTTCTTTTATAAGGTTATTATATAGAAAGTCTTTTAGGTCTAGGTAGTTTTTTAAAAGATAGCTTTTGGGTATATCAATGCTTATGATTTGGGCATTTTTATTAGCTATGCGTGAAAAAAGATAAAGCATTCCTCCTCTTCCCGAACCAACTTCGCATATAATTCTTGGGTTTATTTTTTTAACTTCTTCTAGAAAAAGAGTTGCTTCTTTTTTCTTTTGCATGGGTTTTATTGAAATACTGGGATTGAGGTTAAAAAGCTTGTATTCCCAATTAAAGATGAAATTTATTTCTTCATCTAAAGAAAAATTACCTTTTCTTTTTTTAAGGGCAAGTTTTACCTTTTTTAAAAATAAAGGCATAAATATTAATTTTAAAAGTATTTTAATTTTTGTCATTGTATTTTTTAATTATTATAGGTTTTAAATATTATTTCTTTTTTAAAACAAAGATTCTATGAAAAGGATGCTCAAATATTCTGTATGTTTTAATAATTGTAAGATTTGCTTTTTTTAATTTATTTTTAAAATCTTTAAGCTTGTAGTTTTTAGCTCCTGTTTCCCAATAATGTTCACCATCAAATTTATGTTTACCCTTTTTAATAAAAGGGAGGGGGATAAGCTTTTTTATAATACCTATCTTAGGGATATTTAAATAAACACCCAAAACAGTATTAATGTCTGGAATTGATATAACAACGTATTTTTTAGTTACTCTTTGTATTTCTTTTAAAGCCTTGGGTATTTTTTTATAAGGGATATGTTCAAGTAACTCAAAGCAGGCTACTAACGAAAAAGAGTTTTTATCAAAAGGTATATTAAGAACTGAGCCTAGCTTATCTGGTTTAAGGTCTTTATCTATATCTAATGTTTTTATATTAAAATCTCTTTTTTTTAAATAATCAGAAATAAAACCATTGCCAGGTCCTATTTCTAGAATATTGTCTGGATTTAATTTAATGATATGATTTATTTGATGCCAATAACTTGCGAATCTTTTTAAATCATCGTAATTATTTTCAAAATAATGATTTTTTGAAACCTGAAGCCTGGATTTTAATGCTTTATTTTTCTTCCTCATTTTTAATTATTTTTTTATAAAAATTTAAATAATTATCTCTAAATTTTGGTATAGAGTAGTTTTGAATCGCTTTTTTTCTTGCTTTTTTAGATATTATTTTTCTTTTATTTTCATTATTTAAAAGTTCACTTATGGCAGAGGCTAAAGCAGGGGTATCTTTTTTATTAACCAAAATACCACAATCTTTTTCAACTTGCTCTAAAACTCCGCCTGTTTTAAATCCCACTACCGGGACGCCGCTAGCAAGGGCTTCGGTTGTTGTTCTGCCAAAAATTTCAGCTAAAGGGGTGGCTACAAATAAATCTGAAAGGCTATATAGTTTAGCTAACTTTTTTCTATCTCCAATATGACCCTTTTGTAATAAAGATATATTTTTTGGGAATTTATTTTTATTAATTTTTTTACCTATTGTTAAAACCATCCAGTTTTTTGCTTTTATAAGGGGGAGAGAATTTAAAAAGTATTTAATACCTTTTCTTTTTTTAGAAAGATCGCTGGCAACAAAAAGAACTACTTTTTTATTTTGAGGAATATTAAATTCTTTTTTTAACCTTTCTTTGTTTCTTGGCTTAAAAAGATCTGTGTTTATAGCATTAGGGATTACTTTAATTTGTTTGTTTTTAAAAAAAGATTTCTGAACTTGCTTTTTTAACCATTTTGAAGGGGTAACTATCTTTAAGGACCAGTTTTTAGAAAAAATGTTTCTTTTTTTATGCCACATAAAGCTTGATGAGCTTATTAAAGATCTAGGTGGCCGTTTTTTGTCAGGACAATTTTTACAACCTGTTTGCCATTTTTTGCAATTATTTGGATAAAAGCAAGATCCTGTAATGGGCCAAAGATCATGAAAAGTCCAAACAACTGGGATGTTTAGTTGTTTGAGTTTTTTAAAAAAAGAAAAGCCCAAACAAAAGCTATGAACATTGTGGAGGTGAACAATGTTAAAATTATTCTTTTTAATATATTTTAAAAGCCTTTGGCTTGAAAAGTGACTACCATACCCTTCAATGCCAAATACTCTAGACAAGAAGCCATGGATATAGGGTTCGTGTGGTAAACCAAAGCGAAGAAAGTTTATTTTATTGTTTTTCTTA
>DATFJC010000003.1:0-5805 GCA_035269445.1 Patescibacteria group bacterium | reverse complement strand
TTCTTTTTTAAACTCTATATTATTTTTAATTAATTCTCTCATTTTTTTTTCAATTTTCTTGAAATCTTCTGGAGATATAGATTCTTGTAATTCAAAATCATAATAAAATCCATTTTCAATATCAGGGCCCATGCCAAATTTAGTATTAGGGTAAAGTTTTTGAATAGCGGCTGCTAAAATATGAGCTAAAGAATGTCGGATAATTTTTATTTTGGCCATATAAAATATATTAAATTTATTTATCTTTTATCTTATTTTAAAAGGGAAATTAAAAAAAGTCAAATAAAAAAAGCAGAATTTATTCTGCAGTAAAGATGAATTTTTAAAAAATTATTTATTAAAAATATAAAATGGCGGTCCGGACGGGACTCGAACCCGCAACCTTCTGCGTGACAGGCAGACGATCTAACCAATTGATCTACCGGACCTAAATAAAAAATTACCTCCTTGTCTTATTTTAGGGTATTTTCAACTATTTTCTTAAAAATCGTAGGATGATTTTCTGCTAAATTAGCTAAATTTTTTCTATCAATTTCAATATCTTGTTTTTTAAGTTGATTTATAAATTCAGAATACTTAGTATTGTTTTGACGACAGGCAGCGTTTATTTTTATTTGCCAAATGCGTCTATTTGTTCTTTTTTTGTTTCTTCGGTCTCTATAAGCGTAAGCTCCTGCTTTAAGGTTTGCTTCTTTTGCTGCTTTTAGTCTATTTTTTCTGCCCAATCGATAACCTTTGGCGCTTTTTAGTATTCTTCTTCTTTTTTTATTATGGGTTGTACCTCTTTTAACTCTTGACATATTTTAGGAATTAATAGCTTGTCTTACTGTTTTTCTATAACCTTTAGAAAGTTGCTTATTTTTTCTTTTATTTCTTGTTTTTTTACTGGATTCTTTAGAATTAAGATGATTTTGACCACAGGTACGGTGAAGTACCTTGTTATTTTTAGTTACATTAAATCTTTTTTTTATGGATTTTTTTGTTTTTGACATAAATTATTTTGGGTTTATGAGTGAAGTAATTTTATGACCTTGTCTTGAAGGCGGGTTCTCAATTTCAGCAATATCATCAAGCCTTTTTATAAAATTTCTTATTACTTGTTTAGCTTCTTTGCCTTTTGCTTTTTCTCTACCTCTTAGCATTAACTCAATTTTTACTTTATCGCCATTTTTTAAAAATTTTGTAGCTTTTTTTTCTTTAGTTTGTATATCATGCTCCCCGATTGTAAAAGAAAGCCTTATGCCTTTGATGGTAGATTTTTTTGTTTTTTTATTTTGCTGTTTTGCTTTTTTCTTTAACTTGTATTTAAATTCTCCAAAATTTGTTATTTTAGCAACCGGAGGCTTGGCCTTAGGGGATATTTCCACTAAATCTAAATCAGCCTCTTTTGCTTTTTGAAGAGCTTCCTTTGTTTCCATTACACCTAAGTGATCGCCTTTTTCTTTAATAACACGAACTTTAGGTGCTTTTATTTTTTCGTTAACTTTATAATATTTCAAAACTTTTATATTATTAGATTTTTTAATTTATGGTGGAGATGGCGGGTAATTCTCCCGCGTCCGAGATAATGACAATAAAAACTTCTACCTTTGTACTCAGTTTAAGATTTTGGCAAAAGTTATTAAACTGAGAAAATTAAATACTTTTGCCTAAAAGCCCTTTATCAAAACTCTTAGTCGGGCAATTTAAGAGCTAGCCCTGCTTAATGACGCTAATAATTCTTAGCAGGAGTCAGAAAGATTAGCGGCCTAACTAATGTTAGGCAGTTGCAAATTCATAAGCAGGTGTTTTAATGGCCTGCTTGAATTTGGCCAATATGTTTTTGGCAGTTATATTTGTAAGAGAACTAACGCATCTCTAATTCTCGAAAGGCAATTTTTACTCTCATTTATCCGTCGAGTAAAATCATCCCCCTATATTTAAAATTATTCACCTACTATTTCTTTTTGAATGCTTTGAGGGACCTTATCATAAAGCTTAAATTCCATGGTAGAATTACCTCGACCCTGAGTCATAGATCTTAAGGCAGTGGTATAACCAAACATTTCACTAAGAGGAACGGTGGCTTTAATGACTTTTACTTTATCCCTAGATTCTGTTTTTTTAATTTGAGCTCTTCTTGAGTTTAGATCGCCCACTACATCACCCAAAAATTCATCAGGTACTACCACATCAATTTTCATAATTGGTTCTAATAAGGTAGGATTACCTAATTTAAAACCTTTTTTAATAGCTCTGCTGGCAGCCATTTTAAAGGCAGCTTCAGAAGAATCAACATCATGATATGAACCGTCATAAACTGTTGTTTTAATATCTACGGCAGGATAACCTGCTAATACTCCTTCTTGTAATGTTTCTTTTACTCCTTTTTCTACCGAAGGGATAAATTCTCTAGGAATGGCTCCACCAGTAATTTTATCTTCAAACTCATTTCCCTCACCCCTATCTTTGGGGACTAATTTAAGATAACAGTGTCCATATTGACCTCTACCTCCAGATTGGTGTATATATTTACCCTCAACATCAACTGGTTTAGTAATGGTTTCTTTATAAGCTACTTGAGGTTTACCAGTATTAGCTTCAACCCCAAATTCGCGTTTTAATCTATCAAGAATAATTTGTAAATGTAATTCTCCCATTCCTGAGATAACCGTTTGACCCGTTTCTTCGTCTTTTTTTACTTTAAAAGTTGGGTCTTCTTGAAGAAGCTTTGTAATAGCTTCTCCCATTTTTTCTTGATCTTGCTTACTTTTAGGCTCAATTGCAACAGAAATAACGGGCTCAGGAAAGTTTATAGATTCTAATACAATGGGATTTTCTCTATCACAGAGAGTATCTCCGGTAGTAGTATTTTTTACACCAATAATAGCAGCAATATCCCCGGCGTGTATTTGATCTATTTCTTCTCGGTTATTAGCATACATTCTTACAATTCTTCCTACTCTTTCTTTTTGCCCAGTGTTTGCGTTGTAAACATAAGAGCCAGATTCTAATTTTCCAGAATAAATTCTAAAATAACAGAGTCTTCCCATATAGGGGTCGGTTGCTATTTTAAAGGCCAAAGCAGCAAAAGGTTCTTCTACCTTATTATTTCTGGTTAGTTTTTCCTCATTCTCCGGATTTATTCCTTCTACTGGAGAGATTTCAGCAGGAGAGGGAAGGTAATCGCAAACAGCGTCTAACAAAATTTGAACCCCAACGTTTTTTAAAGCAGAGCCGCAAAGTATGGGGACAATTTTATTATTAATTGTTGCTTTTCTTAAAACTTGTTTAATTTCTTTAATGGTTGGTTCTTCTCCTTCTAGGTATTTTTCCATTAATTTATCGTCTTGCTCTACTATTGCTTCAATTAATTCTTTTCTATATTTTTCTGCTGTTTCTTTTAAATCATCAGGAATCTCCATTGTCTCAATTTTTTCTCCCATAGTACCTTTATTAATTCTAGCTTTCATGGCAATTAAATCAACTACACCTTTAAGGTCTTTTTCTTTTCCTATTGGGATTTGAATTGGATAAGCATCTTCAGTTAAACGATCATGAATTGATTTAACGTCTTTAAAAAAATCAGCTCCTGTTCTATCTAATTTATTAACAAAAGCTATTAAAGGCACTCCAAATTCTTGAGCTTGTCTCCAAACAGTTTCAGACTGTGGCTCAACTCCAGCTACTCCGTCAAATACCACTACTCCTCCATCTAAAACTCTAAGAGAACGTTGAACCTCGGCAGTAAAGTCAATGTGGCCTGGGGTGTCAATAATATTAATTTTTATTTTTTCTTTTTCTTCTGGTGTTTGCCAAAAAACAGTAGTAGCAGCGGAGGTAATTGTAACCCCTCTTTCTTTTTCTTGCTCCATCCAATCCATTTCTGCTTGTCCGTCATGGACTTCGCCGATTTTATGTTTTTTACCAGTATAATACAAAACTCTTTCTGTGGTAGTTGTTTTACCAGCATCAATGTGAGCAATAATTCCTATATTTCTAATTCTTTTTAAAGGATAATCTCTTTCCATAAGCTAAAAAGTTTAAAGTTAAATTTAATCTTAGTTTGCAAAATGAGCAAAAGCTTTGTTTGCTCTTGCCATACGATGAACAGATTCTTTCTTTTGGAATGCGTTCCCTTCGCCTTTTGAGGCCTGAATAAATTCTGTGGCAAGCTTTTTTGCCATTGGTTGGCCTTTTTTTGAACGAACTACATCAAGAATCCACCTTGAAGCCAAAACAAATCTTCTTTGAGCATCTGTTTTATGAGGTATTTGATAATTTGCTCCTCCAATTCTTTTTGATCTTACTTCTATTTTTGGAGAAATGTTATCAATGGCTTTTTCAAAAACCTCAATAGGATCTTCATTGGTTTTATTTTTAATTATATCAAAGGTTTTATAAAGAATTTTTTGAGCAGTAGACTTTTTGCCCTTTTTCATTATATAATTTATAAACTTTGCTATATCTTTACGTTTATATTTTGGGTCAGGGTTTATATCTCGTAAAATTTTCTTTTTTGATCTCATAATTATTTATTTTGTTTTTTAGCTCCATATTTAGAGCGGCTTGTTTTTCTATCTTGAACGCCATTAGCATCATAAACACCTCTTACTACATGATATCTTACTCCTGGCAAGTCTTTTACTCTACCTCCTCTTACTAATACCACTGAATGTTCTTGAAGGTCGTGGCCTATTCCTGGAATATAGGCGGTTATTTCTTTGCCATTAGAAAGGCGGACCTTAGCTATTTTTCTTAAAGCAGAATTAGGTTTTTTAGGAGATTGAGTTGTTACTTTTAAACAAACCCCTCTTAAAAAAGGGTGACCTTTTCTTATTTTTTTCCTTACTCTTCTTAAACTATTATAAGTTGTTTGAAGAGCAGGAGTCTTTGATTTTTTCTTTGTTTTCTTGCGTCCTTTTCGGACTAACTGATTAATTGTAGGCATATCAAGTTTTTTTTATTAATATTTAATCTTGTATAATATATTTTATAGAATAGAAATTTTATGTCAAGTTAAACTAAATGTTTTTAAATGATTTTTTTAAGAAAAAACCCATAAAATTTTGCAATTATGGAATTTAAAATTATGATTATCTTAAATTTTTTATATTATAAAGTTTTTTCCAACAATAAGGTTAAAGATAAAACTTGCTATAGGTTGGAGAATTGTCATGGCAAGGAAAATAGCAATAATAATTCCGATAAAACCTGTTTTTAAAAAAGCTCTCCATTGATCAGGGAAAAGATCAGCCACAATTTTTGAGCCATCTAAAGGTGGAACTGGCAAAAGATTAAAAAGTCCTAAAAATATGTTAACATAAGTTATTAAAGCCAGGGCTTGTATAAAAGCAGTAGGAATAGAGGCAGAAAAAAGAAATCTTGCAGCCAAGCCAAAAATAATAGCTAGAATTAAATTTGAAACTGGACCAGCTAAAGCTACTTTTAAGGAGCCATATTTTTTGTCTTTTAAGTTATAGGGGTTGTAAGGAACTGGTTTAGCCCATCCTAAAAATGCCCCGCTTGTTAAAAGTAAAAATAATGGTAAAATAACAGTTCCTATCGGATCTATGTGAGCTAGGGGGTTAAGGGTTAATCGGCCGGCATCTTTAGCGGTTGAGTCGCCTAAACTATAAGCCATCCAGCCGTGAGAATACTCGTGGATGACAGCAGAAAATACTATTATTATATATAAAAAAAGACTTGTTTCTATCATATTTATTTTTAATCTAGTTTAAAGGTTGTCAAAAATATTGTTTTTTGCTAAAGTTTATTATAATATAAGATTAATAAAACTTAATAATATTTAATATGGCTAAGAAA
>DATFJC010000002.1:0-29604 GCA_035269445.1 Patescibacteria group bacterium | reverse complement strand
TACTTTTAAGACCATTCCAGGGCCACCGCCAAAAGGTCTATCATCAACAGTTTTTCTTTTATCGTTTGTAAAATCTCTTAGATCATGTATTTTAATATCTATTAAGCCCGCTTTTTTTGCTCTACCTATGATAGAAGTATTAAAATATTCTTTAAATACTTTTGGGAAAATGGTTATAATATTAAAATGAGTCATAATATAGTAATAAGCAAAGGCGCATCATCTCTAAAAAGAGACAATGCCCTTTGCTTAAAAATTTGGGCTATTATTATAATTTTAGCTCGTCTTCGTCAGATTCTGAGCTAGAAGATTTCTTTTTAGAACTTTCAGGTTTTGAAGAGCCTTCTGGTTCCTCAATCTTTAAGTTGACACGAGCATCCTCTTTAAGACCAACAATACGAAGTAAAGTTCGTAAAGCTCTAGCAGTAGAGCCCTTACGTCCAATTACTTGTCCCATATCATCAGAATTTACGTGTAAAGAAAGAAGTACTCCCATTTCATCAACTTTCCTTTCAATTTTAACATCGTCAGGATGTTCTACAATGTGTTCTATAATGAACTTAAGAAATTTCTCGTCTGTATGTTTTTCTGCCATACTTAATAAATGATTAATACTTTTCATTTCAATCAGTCTTTGCGACCTTTTTAGGTATATGTGAAAATCCACATTAAGACTGAAACTATTTAGTAGTATAATATAATTTAAATAGCCTGTCAACCAATTAAATCATTGGTCAGTATTAAAATAATCTATTTTTTAATTATCCTTTTTCTCTTCCTTTTTAGCTTCATCTTCTTTAGGCTTTTCTTCGGGCTTTTCTTCCTTTTTAGCCTCATCTTCCTTAGGCTTTTCTTCAGGTTTTTCTTCAGGTTTTTCTTCCTTTTTAGCTTCATCTTCTTTAGGTTTTTCTTCGGCTTTTTCTTCAGGCTTTTCTTCAGGTTTTTCTTCCTTTTTAGCTTCACCTTCCTTAGGCTTTTCTTCGGTCTTTTCTTCGGTCTTTTCTTCAGTCTTTTCTTCCTTTTTATACTTAGAAACCTTTTTCTTTTTGCCTTTAATAATACCTTTAGAAATTAGTAAATTATGCACTGAGCCAGTTGGCTGAGCACCTTGAGAAATCCAATAATTAATTCTTTCTTTTTTAAATTTAGTTTCTTTTGTTAAAGGATTATAAAAACCAAGATCTTCTAAATAATCCCCAAAAGGATCTTTATGTCTTTCTAAAACCACTATTCTAAAAAATGGTTGGTTTTTTTTACCTTTTCTGCTAAGTCGAATTCTAAGCATATTAAAATATTTTATTACTTAATTAATAATGTGACATAATTGTAACTGATATTACAATCTAGTCAAGCTTAAGATTATTTTTTAACTTTTTTTTCTTTATAAAGCTCAAGTAAATCTCCTTCTTTTGCCTCAACTCCTACTAAATTTATACCACATTCTTTACCAGCTTTAACTTCATTTGTATTTTGCTTATGAGTTTGAAGCTCTTGAATCCTACCTTCCCCTTTCAAACCTTTAATATCACCTTCTTTTTGTTTTTCTAAGGAAACAAACTTATCTTTATCCCAAACCCTAACCAAGGCATTGTCCTCTGCCTTACCATCTTTAACCCTACAACCAACAATCATACTATTGGTGTTATTTTTAAAAATTTTTAATACCTCTAAAACACCTAAGGGTACTTCTATAATTTCTTCGGGAGCTAATTTTTCTAACTCATCTTGAACATAATTTATTAAACGATATATTACTCCATCGGTTTTAATTATTATATCCTTATCCCGAGCTAATTTTTTAGCAGCTGAATTAACATCAACTCCAAAACCTAAAATCTTAGCCTGGACAGATGAGGCCAGCTCTACATCAGTTTCTGTTATGTTTCCAAGACCCTTTTTAACTATTCCTACATTCACTTCAGGTAAAGTCAAGGCCTTTAAAGAACTCACTAAGGCCTCTAGCGACCCTCTAACATCAGCTTTTAAAATCAAGTTAAGTGATTTTGAGTCTGTTTTTTGATTCATTCTAGAAACATCTGTTTCTTTAAATTCAGCTCCTTTTTTATAATTATTTTTTTCAATCTTTCTAATCTCCTTTTTAAAATTTTCTTTTTCTTCAAATACCTTTAAACTGCTTCCAACCCTAGGCACACTATTTAAGCCTATAATCTCAGCCGGCATACTGGGAAGAACTTTTTCTAGCCTTTTACCAGTAAAAGATATTAAAGATCTAATTTTACCAATGCTTTCCCCTAATATAATTCTATCTCCTTTTTTAAGAGTACCGTTGTACAAAACAAGGCTAGCCACTGGACCTAGGCCTTCATCTTTATGACTTTCAATAACAATACCCACTGGTTCACCCTTAGGATTAGACAAAAGATTATCTTCTTCTACCTCAGCTACTAAATTAATAGTATCTAATAAATCTTTAAGACCCTTTTTAGTTTTAGCAGAGACAGGAACACAAATAACCTCTCCGCCCCAACCTTCAGGCATTAAATTAACCTCAGAAAGTTGTTTTTTAATTTTTTCTATATCTGATTCTGGCTTATCAATTTTATTAATTGCCACAACAAAGGGAATATTCTCTTCTTGAATAATCTTAATAGACTCTAGAGTTTGAGGTTGAATTTTGTCATCAGCTGCAATAACTAACACCACAATATCTGCCACTTCACCACCAGTACTTCTCATAGATTGAAAAGCCTTATGTCCAGGAGTATCTATAAAGGTTATTAACTTATCTTGATGCTTAATTTGATAAGCACCAATGTGCTGAGTTATGCCTCCTTTTTCTCCTTCAACAATTTTAGTTTCCCTAATTGCATCCAAAATAGAACTCTTACCATGATCTACGTGGCCCAAAACCGTTACCACAGGTGGTCTTGATTTTAGATTTTTTTTATCCTCAGCTGATAAGACATTTTTAAGTCTTTTTTTAATATGATCTCTTTTAATGGTTTCTCCTTCTTCTCCCTTTTCAATATCAAAACCAAGGCTCTCCGATACAATAGCAGCAACTTCAAAATCTAAAGATTCGTTTATACTAGCTGACACTCCATTTTTCATAAGCTCACCTATCAACTTGGTAACAGGAATATCAAGCTTTTCAGCTAAGGCATAAACTTGAATACTAGAAGGAATTTGAATCTTTTTATCTTTTTTATCTTTTTTGTCCGGAGTTAATTCTTTTTTTTGTTGGTTCTTGCGCAACTTTCTTATAGCAGCTAACTGCTTTTGTCTTTTACGCCAGGCCTTTTTAACTTTTTCTGCCTGTTCGTCCGGTATTTGAATTGCTTTTTTCCCAATATGAAGACCTAATCTAGGAAGCTCTTTTTTAAGCTCCTCTGGTGTAGTTTTTAATTTTCTAGCAAGTTCAGTTATATTCATAAAAATTAATTTTCATTATTTTTTTTATTATCTTCTTGTTTTTCCCCAACCAGCCAAACTTCAGGCCAGGCCTTATAGTAACTTTTCCACCTTCTTTCTCTTTTTATACCATTAGCAAAAATAACAGTATTTGTAAACACAGCCTCGGCACCTTTGTGAGAAGATTCTAATTTTTTTCTTTCTCCTGGAGGCAATTGATTTGTTTCTACAATTTTGGGAGGTCCGGGCTCGGTAATATTAAAAACCTTAGGCTTACCGGTTGTAACTTTTCTTCCATCAGGAGTACCATATAATTTAAAAATCAAATTATTACCCTTTATTTCTGCTTGTAAAAGTAAATAGTGGTCCATATCATTTATAAAACGAAAGTCAGGTCTTGGAATATAAATTGTAGCATCCATCCCAACTGGTGGTTCGTAATAATGAACCCTATAAGAATGATTTTGCCTTTCAGTGATAGAAAGGCCAGCATGTAAAGCAACCCTAAAAGCAGTAGTGGCAATTTGACAAAGACCGCCACCATATTCTGGAATAGTTCTGTCTTCTTTTATAACAAGCTCTGGCAAAAATCCATGCTCTTTATCCACTGGGCCAAGTGCTTCCACAAGAGAAAATTCTTGATCCGGCTTTATTAAAAGTCCATGTAGTTTTTCCGCCCCAATTCTAATATTATGACGCCTGTTTTGGGGGCTGCCTGAAAAATCAGATTGTCCCTTAGCTATTAACTTCTCAATGCCTAAGCTATCTAAATCCTCAGGTAAAGCTGGGGGATCTACAGTTTCTACAAAAAATTCAGTTCTTTTTTTCTGTTTTAAAATATTTTCAAGTAATAAAGAAAAGGTTTTATCTACATTTACTAATTGTCCTTTTTTCTTTTTAAGAAACTCAACTACCTTTCCATCTTTTATTTCCAAACGTCCTTTTTGAGGAGGGATATTAATTATTTTAGATTTCTCTTTTAAATATTTTTTAACCTTTTCTTCCTTGAAAGATAAACCAGGGTTGGGTTGAGAATTAATATAAAGCCAATCTACTAGTTGAAGAGCTGAAATATCCCACTGGTCTTCTTTATAAAATATTTGATAGGGAGCATTTTTGACAATATCCTTTACTTGTTCAAGTAAAGAGTTCTTTTCTTTATCTGAAATATTAGGCTGCTTTTTTTTAAATTTTAATTCTTGCTTGGTATTTTTTAAAAGCTTTAAGTCATTATAAAAACTTTTAATAGCCTTATCATAGTCCAATGAAAAGCCAGGCTTTGCTTGTGTTAAAACTATCTTCTTATTTTGCCATTTAAAACCAGGATTTATCGGTTCCTTTTCTATTAATTGAAATTTTCTTTGAAGAATCTTTTTTAGTTCATCTTGGTTTAACTCAACTATAAAATTAACATTTTTCTTTTTAAAATAAGACTCAAAAACTGCTTTTAATTTATCCAAGATAGAACCCTTTCTTCCAATTTGATAAGCTAAGTCAATTGTTTCCTTAACTTTAAAGTCAATTAAGGACCTGGAAAGATCTGGATCTTGTAAAGCTATTAAATGAGGATCTATTTCAACCTGCTTTTCTCCTTGAGGCGTTTTAGCATAAAAAATAAAATTATCTCTTTCAATTTTTTTAGCAAATATATTAAGCAAATCTTGGGCTTGATCCTTTTTTAAATATCCTATATTAAAAGTATTGCAACAATAAACTCTAGGCAAAATAGAGCCAGCCAATATTTTATTAAAAATTAAAAAATAACCAGCTATTAAAAATATTATAATTAATGTATAAATAACTATTCTTTTAACCACAAATAATAAAAAATTTCTTAAATGAATTATTTAACTTTGACGTGAGAATTTGATTCTTCGACTTTTGGTAAAACTATTTTTAAAATACCCTGTTTTAAGGAAGCATCAACTTCTTCTGGTTTTACTCTACATGGCAAAACTAAACGCCTTAGAAATTCCCCCCATCCACATTCCCTGTAATAATAATGATGCTTATGAGATTGATAATCCTGATCAAATCTTTCTCCCCTAATAATAATTAATTCTGGCTCAACAACAACATCAATATCTTTAGACTTGGCCCCTGGAACCTTTGCTTTTATTACTAAATTATTTTTTTCTGGATCTTCATATAAGTCAATATTAATCTGCCCTACTTCGGAAGCAGTCACTAAATCTTCTTTGTTTTCTTGTAAAACCTTTCCCTTGTTGTGAGATTTAGATTTAGCAACTTTTGTCTCCTCGTATACAACCTCTACCTCCTGAGTTTCTTTTGACAAAATATCATCTTTTAAGCCTAAAATTTTTGACCATGATAATTTCATATTTTAATAAGTTAATTATTATATAAATTAATAGCCCTTTGAACTCATTGTTGTAATGCTGGCACCTCCTAAAAATTCTTCATCAAAACCATAAAACTCAGATATCTCTTCTCCTTGAGCATTAAATAGTTTAACTTCGGATGACTTACCCTTTAAAGGTACTGTTGCTATTTCTACCCTGCCATTTTTATCAAAGTCCTCTACTGCAACATTGAGGCCATTATAAAAACTCCGATCATAAGCTAAAAACTGTAACCTTAAAAGAAGGTAAGAAGAGTCAAAAACTCTAACATAAGAAGATGCTCCAGAGCCTACACTTGCTATTACTTCGCTTATTCCATCTCCATCAGCATCACCACTAGCTACCTTAACTCCGCCTTTAAAGTTTTTATTAAAAGCAAAAAACTGAAATTGAACATTCCCATGTTTATCAAAAACCCGCACATGAGGTCCGCCAGAACTACCAGCCCCTGTAATAATTTCATCAATTCCATCTCCATCTATATCTCCGGCTGCAACATTTACCCCACCTTTAAAATCTTTAGCATAAGCAAAAAAGCCATTTACAGAAAGCCCAACACTATCAAAAATTCTTACTTGTGGGCCACCGCTGGCTCCAGCACCTATCACAATATAATTACCTCCCGAAAGTACTTTTATTTGATCATAAGCATATTTAAGACTATTATAGGCATTAATTCTCCCTGCGCCAAGCTCACCTTCAAACCCCTCATTAATCAAGTCAATATTATCAGATTGTTCTATTATTAGGTCGTAAACAGAAGTGTTTTCAAATAAAGGATTAACTGAATAAAGCAGACCAGCTAAACCTGAAACCAAGGGAGCACCAATTGAAGTTCCAGACCAAAAACCGCCATAATAATCTTGAAACTCTTCTTTTTTGGAATTTTGAGCTAAAACGCCATAAATATGACTACCAGGAGCAGAAACATCAACACAATTTTCCCCATAGTCAGAAAAGCTTGCCTTCTTATCTACGCTATCAACCGCTGCTACACCTATTATAAAATTATCATCCCCCTCATCTAAGCAAATTGGATAATTAGGCTGTTGGTCTAAATCAATGGGTTCACCACCCCTTTCATTACCAGCCGCCGCCACTATAACAACTCCTTTTTGCCAAGCCTGTTTTAAGGTTTTTTTTAAAAAATAACTTTTATCTGTACCAACAAAACTTAAATTAATCACTTTAGCCCCATTATCTACTGCATAATTTATGGCATTTATTACATCCTCAACACTGCCACTACCCTTGCTATTTAAAACCCTTAAAGGCATAATGGTATTTTTCCAGGCTAAACCGGCCACTCCCTCACCATTGTCTCCCTGGGCAGCAGCAATACCAGCCACTAACGTACCATGGTGAATTCCACTTGTAGTATATTCTTCATTAAACTTAGGATTAGGATCAGAAATATCATCAACAAAATCCCAACCATTAATATCGTCTATATAACCATTTTTATCATTATCTATACCATCTCCTTTTATCTCATCCTTATTAACCCAAATATTATTTCTTAAATCAGGATGATCAATATCAACCCCGGTATCTAAAATAGCAATTATAACATCTTCGTCTCCGCCTTTAGTAAAATCCCAGGCTTGAGGGGCTTTTATTTTATCTAAATACCATTGTTTGTCATAAAATGGGTCAGATGGTAAAAAAGATGCCTCAACTTTAAAATTAGGTTCAGCCCACTCAACAGTAGAAATTTCTAAAACCTGTTTCTGCCAATCTATAACATTGTAATTGAAAATATTATCTAATTTATAAATTTTTTCTTCTGATTTAAGTTTTACTAAAAGTTCACTTGAATTATTTATTTTTTTTTGTGATAAACCAATACTTGGCCTTAAAAACATAAGGCCTAATAAGAACAATAATAAAAAAAATTTACTAAGATATTTTTGGTTTATCATAAATAGCTTTAATATAAAAGCGAAAATAAAGGTCTAAAAATACCCTTATAATTTCTGGAAAAATTTAAATCAACCTCATTAATAAACCCTTTTCCCTTATTCACTCATTACATTAAATGAAGTTAATTGATCGTTTTTTTCCTTAAATCTCATTAGCTTTACTCCTTGAGTAGAACGTCCAATAGTAGAAACACTTTTTAAAGAAACCCTAATAATTTGGCCTTTTCTAGAAACCAATAATAAATCACCCTTATTATCTTCAATTATTCTTGCCCCAACCAAATCTCCTGTTTTCTTAGTAACGTCAGAGGCCTTAATACCAACTCCAGCTCTAGATTGAACACGATATTTATTAATTTGAGTCATTTTACCGTAACCATTTTCACTAACAACTAAAAGCTTGAAATTTTCTCCCTTATCACTTGGAATAATATCCATGCTTATAATAACCCCGGATTTTAATTTCATACCTTTAACACCTTGGGCACTTCTACCCATTGATCTTAGCTCAGTCTCTTTAAAGCGTATAGCTTTACCTTTATTTGATACTAAAATTACTTCATCTTTGCCACTAGTTGGTTTAACCCATCCTAATTTATCTTTCTTTTTAAGGCTAATAGCAATAAGACCAGCTCTTCTTACCTTTTTAAAGTCCTTAACAGGAACTTTTTTTATTTTTCCAAACTTAGTTGCCATTACAAGATAATTATACTTTTCCAAGTCTGTAACAGGTAATATAGCTGAAATTTTTTCATCTGGTTCTATTTCTAAAAAATTTACCAAGGCTTTCCCTCGGGCTATTCTTGTAGATTGAGGCAATTCATAAGTTTTTAATTGAAATACTCGTCCTTGAGAGGTAAAAAATAATAATCTGGTATGAGTAGTAGTAGAAAGGATATGGCTAATTTGATCTTCATCTTTTAAATGTATGGCCTTAATCCCTTTCCCACCCCTAGCTTGAGAGCGAAAATTTTGAGGTGAAACTCTTTTTATATAGCCTGTTTTTGTATGTATAACTATGGTTGGGTTATCAGGAATTAAATCTTCTTGATTAAATCTCTGAATACCAGATTGGACTACTTGAGTTCTTCTTTTAATACTATACTCTTCTTTTAAATAATTCGTTTGTTCTTTAATAATGTCTAATATTCTCTCAGGCTTATCTAAAATGTCTTGAAGGTCTTTAGATATTTTTTGCTTTTCAGCTAATTCATCCCTAATTTTTTTCTGTTCTAAGTTAGCTAATCTATGAAGTCTAATATTTAAAATCGCTTTTGCTTGAGTTTCACTTAAATTATATGCTTTTATAAGTTTTTTTTCAGCACTGGCTTTATCTTCAGAATTTTTTATAAGTTTAATTATGTCATCAATGTAATCAATAGCTATAACCAAACCTTTTAAAATATGTATTCTTTGTTTGGTTTTTAAAAGATTATATTCTGTTTTACGTCTTATTACATTTTTCCTATGTTTAATATATTCTTCTACTAACTCCTTTAAGGTAAATACTTTGGGTTGGATTCCATCTTTAAGAGCCACAATGTTAACATGAAAAGTTTTTTGAAGATTAGTAGCTTTAAATAAATTATTTAAAACCTTTTGAGGAAAAGCTTGTTTTTTTAAATCAAAAACTACACGCACCCCTTGCTTGTCTGACTCATCTCTAACATCTTTAATATCCTCAAACCTTTTATCTTTATCTTTTATTAATTTAGCTATCTTAGTCAAAAGTTTTGCTTTATTTGTCATATAGGGAAGTTCGTTTACCACTATTCTGTGTTTATCCTTTTCCTTTTCTACTATTTCTGTTTTTGCTCTTACAACAATAGGACCCTTGCCAGAAGCATAGGTCTCTTTCATTTTGTCTATATTAAATATAATACCGCCAGTTGGAAAATCAGGGCCTTGAAAAACTTCAAACAAATCATTAATATCTGCCTCTGGTTTATTAATCAAAAGCAAAATTAAATCACAAATTTCTCCTAAATTATGAGAAAGTATTTTAGTTGCCATTCCAACTGCAATTCCTGTTGAACCATTTACCAAAAGAGAGGGTAAAAGTCCTGGTAAAACTTTGGGTTCTTCAATAGTACCATCATAGTTGGAAGAAAAATCTACAGTTTCTTCTTCAATGTCTTTTAACATTTCTCCGGCAATCTTAGTTAACTTAGCTTCAGTATAACGATAAGCAGCAGCACTATCACCATCAATTGAGCCAAAATTACCTTGGCCCTTGATCATGGGATAACGAAGAGAAAAATCCTGAGCCATTCTTACCAAAGAGTCATAAACTGAAGCATCTCCATGAGGGTGAAATTTTCCCAAAGTTTCACCAACTATGGCAGCAGACTTTCTATAACCCTTATCATGAGTTAACCCCATTTTATGCATAGCATAAAGAATACGACGATGAACCGGTTTTAATCCATCCCTAACATCAGGTAAGGCACGAGAAACTATAACACTCATAGCATAATCTATATAAGAACTCTCCACCTCTTCTTTTAAAGAAACTGGTTTTTCATTGGCTATATTTTGCTTTTTAATTATTTTCTTGGATTCTTTGTTTGACATATTCACGTAAAATTTTGTTTTTAAATTGATTAATATCTACACTATTATTTTCTTTTGATTCTATTAATTCTTTTAATTCTATTCCTTTATATAATTCATTTGTTTTTTCATATATATTTTTTATATTAGAAAAAAATTCATCTTTATTTTTTGTTTTATCTAAATTTATTTTAAGTTGAAAATACCATAATACAATTAAACCTATAATCATTATTACAAACCCAAAATAGATTATTATTTTTTTACCCTTTTCAGACATACTAACTTTCTAGAACTATAATTTTACTTTCTTCAGAGGAAAGGTCTGAAGACTTAATAGAGAATGTATTAGTTTTTTCTTGTTTTTTAATTCCAGATTGTTTTAAAAATTTATCTACTCCGCTTAAATCTTTTTCAACCCCTGGTATTTTATAACAAGTGGGTAAGACAAAAGAGGGTTCAAAAAGACTTATAATATCTCTAGCTTGTTCTGGTTCTAAAACAAAATTACCGCCTACTGGAACAAATAAAACATCTATACCATCTACGCCTTCTACTTCTTTTTCTGTTAATTCTTTGTTTAATTCACCTAAAATTCCATATCTCACCCCCTTTATTTCAATATTAAAAACAGTTAAAGATTCTGAGTTGGAACAATTTATTCCATAAACCATTATATCTTTAACAGTATACTCTCCAGGACTATCTATAATAAAAGAATCCTTTTTTGACTTTTTATCTAAATTTTTAACTCTCTCTTTTTTAGTAAAAAGCATAATGTCAGCATTAAATTTAGGCCCTCTTAGGCCTAACTCTTTTGCGGAAAAAGGATCAACTAAAATTGTTTTTTGGTTAGTTTTAATCTTCAAACTAGACCCACCATACCATTTAACTTGCATAATTATAATTTAATTTTATATTAATTATTACTTTATATTAATCTATCTTTTCCAACTATGATTGATATATCTTGATTTGACACATTTACAGTAGCTGGTGCTTGTATTTTATCTTTACCTTTATCAATATTAATATCAACGCTATGTTTTGATTTTTTGGGTTTAATTTCTAATTTTTCAACAAAAAATAAACTATCAAGCTCTTGCTTTCTTTTGAAAAATAAGAATTTTTTTCCTGGTCTGCCCATTAATATTTCCAAATAATCATCTTTAGGGTTGCTAGCAATTCTTTTAAAATCTTCACTTTCATCTGCTTTATTAAACCTTAATAAATCCAAATTAACGATTTTTATCTTTTTCGTTTTTTGGGGAATTATTTGATATTTTTGATCTGCTTTTAAAATAGTCTTACTAGCATTAAAAGAAATTGAAGAAAAAAACTTTTTCCCATTAACTTCACCAAATTTTAATTTTTCAACTCTTCTAGCAGAAACTATATCACAGGCATATTCATTAACAGGAATACCTAAAATTTTTGCCATTTCTGAATCTTTTTTAACTGGTATAAAACCCAAAACACTATCTGTCCCAGCCATTGCTGTGGCAGCTTTACAAAAAGTTTGATCATTACCTATAACAACAATAGTTGGAGATTCATTTTTAGACAAACTTCTAACTATCTCCTGAACACTTTTAAGTGCAGTTAAGCGTCTTTTAGAGCCAGAAATATCTAAGGTAGCCAACCGAGTTTCAATCTTAGAAATAGTTCGCTTATATTTTTTTTCTTGTAAAAAAGAATCGTAAATATAAAAATACATAAACGTTTTTAATTCAACGCCTTACTAATTTTTTAATAAAATAAACTTATTCTTCTGTTTCTACTTCTGGTTCAGGTGTAGCATTTTTCTCGCCACCAACTTTACAATTTCCTTGAAGAATAGCGCCTTCTTCAATAGAAAGTACTTGACAGTTAATATCTCCTGTTACCTTGGCACTATTAGCAAGTTGAATTTTTTGATTAACCTCTAGATTACCATCTACCTTTCCAGCAATACTAGCATTTTTAGCCTTAATGTCTGCGTCAACACTACCGCCTTCCTTAATACTAACATCACTTTCTGTTTTTAATGAACCTAAAAGTTGACCTTTTACAATAACATTGCCAAAAGCAGTAAAAGTTCCATCTACTTTTACTCCAGCACCAATAATAGTTTCAGCGTCTTCTGGTTTAATTTTTTGATTTTTTCCTAACATAAATAATTCTTATTAATGATTAATTTTTAATTTAAAAACCTTATTTTGATTATAACAAATTAATAGAAAATCAGCAAGACAAAATTGACATTTTTGCTAAAGAAAACTACAATAAAAACATGGATAACAAAAACAAATTAAAATTAAATCATCTATCTGGCGATATTAAGAAATTAGTTATAAACAGCCTAATTATATTAGGCTTAATTATTGCTTTGGCAATAATTGATAAAGAAACTAATTTCTTGTTAAAAGCAAGTCAATATTTTATAAAAAACTTTGTTGGCTAATCTAAGCTCTCGTAGCTCAATGGATAGAGCACAGGTTTCCTAAACCTGGTATGCAGGTTCGACTCCTGCCGGGGGCATTCTTTGATAAGGGGCCTGTAGTTCACCTGGCAGAACATTGCTCTCGCACAGCAAAGGTAGGCGGTTCAAGTCCGCCCAGGTCCATTAAATATTTTATGAATATGATTAAAAAAATACTTAATATTTTAATTCAGTTTATTATTTGGTATTTTTTTATTTATCTCTGGCTTTATACCATTAAAAATCCTGTTAATTTATGGCTTAATAGTTTTTTAATTTTAATTATAGCTAGCATAGGCTTTTTTATACTTTTTTCTAAAAAATAAAAATTTGACCCATTATAAAGGTCAAATCCTACAAACAACAATAGTAATATTGTTGTTTTTTATGATCTATAAAAACGTTTTCCACAAGTTATTCATACCTTAAAGCCTCAATTGGACTTTTAAGTGAAGCTTTTTTAGCAGGATAAATCCCAAATACTAAGCCAACAAAGCCAGCTACCCCAATTCCTAAAAATATTGCTGGTAAAGAAATACCAAATTGCCAACTAGATATAAATTGTGCTTTTAAAATCAAAGAAGCTAAATAAGAAAGCCCAATCCCAAATAAAACTCCAAAAAAACCTCCAATTAAAGTAAGAATTACTGATTCAAATAAAAAATGTAATAATATATCTTTTTTCTTTGCTCCCAATGCTTTTCTTAAACCTATTTCTCTAGTTTTTTCTGTTACAGAAACAAGCATTATATTCATAATTCCTATTCCTCCTACAAGTAAAGATACAGCAGCAATTGAGGTTAAGAGTACTTTTAAAACCGTTGTTATTAAACCAATTCTTTCAATCATATCAGCGGAAGTAGTAACATAAAAATCATCATTATCAGGATCTTCAATGTCATGTAAATTTCTCAATGTTCTTTCAATATCTTTTACCATCCCAGGTACTACTTGTTCATTTTTAGCTAAAATATTAATTTCTTGATAATGACTTTGTCCTAAAAGATACTTTTGAGCCGTGCTATAGGGAACAACAGCAAACTTGCTAATGTCCATAAAAGAACTTACTTTACCTTTATCTGGTAAAACTCCTACCACTCTAAAATATTTATTTTTAATTTTTACTTTTTTGCCAAGAGCCTCTGACATACCAAAAAGCTCTTCTTTTACTTTATGTCCAATTACTACTACTGGTTTATAGGCTTCTATGTCACTTTCAGTAAAATAGTTTCCCTTTTCTGGATATATATCATAAATCTTCCCAATCCAATCAGCACTCCAACCATAAATAGTGGGTTTATACGACTCTCCTTGATAAGAAACATTACCTGAAACTACTACAGCAGGAGTAATGTCTTTTAAATTAGGAACGTTACTTTCTTTTTTTAAAGCTCTTAATTCTCTTGCTCCTAAGGAGTCAGAAAGCAAAGTACCTGCCATGCCTTGAGGTCCATCAGGTTGTTTTCCCGGATTTATAGTAACAAAATTACCTCCCAAGGCTTCGATTTCACTTATAATAAGGGTTTCTGCTGCTTGACCAATTGACATAACTAAAATTACAGAAGTAATGCCTATAACAATACCAAAAATAGTTAAAAAGGAACGAGACTTATTCGTTTTCAAACCCAACAAAACACTTTTTATAGTATGCTTTATACTCATAATTATTTATGTAAACCATCTTTGGCAAAACGTCTTGTAGAAATTTTATTATCTTTTATTATTTTACCATCTTTTAAATTAATAACTCTTTTGGCCATTTCAGCAGTATATTTTTCATGAGTGACCATAATTACA
The DNA here is from genome assembly GCA_035269445.1 of Patescibacteria group bacterium. Lineage (GTDB taxonomy): Bacteria > Patescibacteriota > Patescibacteriia > UBA2591 > UBA6264 > DATFJC01. Next base: position 15,136 of record DATFJC010000002.1, on the reverse strand, counting down.
GTATGACCCTTATCATTTAAATCTTGAATTATTTCCATGACTATTTGACCTGATTTTGAATCCAAATTACCAGTTGGCTCATCAGCAAAAATGATATTAGGTTCATTCACTAAAGCACGAGCAATAGCTACACGTTGTTTTTCTCCCCCAGAAAGCTCTGACCTATCATGATCTATTCGATCAATTAAACCAACATCTTTAATAGCTTTTTTAGCTTTTTCATTCCATAAAGACTCTTTTATACTTGAATAATATAAAGGTAATTTCACATTGTCTAAAACATTCATTCTGGGTAATAAATTAAAAGTCTGAAAAATAAAACCCATGTCATTATTCCTTATTAAAGCCATTTCATCGTCGCTGTATTGATTCATAGACTTATCATTAAAAAGATACTCTCCATTTGTTGGTCTATCTAAAAATCCTAAAACATGTAAAAGAGTTGACTTACCAGAACCAGAAGACCCCATAATAGCAACAAATTCTCCTTTTTTAATAGAAAAAGAAACATCACGTAAAGCATAAACTTTTGCCCGGCCATATCCATAAACTTTTTCAATGTTTTTAATTTTTAAAAAAGACATAATAATTTAATAATTAACCACTAATTCATCTCCTGCTTTTAAGCCCTCTATAATCTCTACCTCACCTATAGCACCTTTAATACCAACCTTAACTTTAACTTTTTGAATAGATTGATTTCCCTGATTATCAAGAACAAGCTTTTTAACAAATGTATTATTATCTTCTCTAATAATTAATCTACCAGGAACTACTAAGACATCTTTTTTTTCTTTAGTAATAATATCAACATCTGCAGTCATACCTGATTTAATCTTCTTGTTTTCTTTAACAAAATAAAGTTTTGTTTCATAGGTTGTTAAGCCATCTATAATTGTCTCTGCCGGAGCTATTTCAACAACTTTTGCTATAAATGTTTGATCTTTAAAAGCATCTAAATTAACTTCTGCCCTGTCTCCTATATTAACTTTTGAAATATCCATTTCTGGTACATTAGCTTCAATCTCATATTGACCTTCAGAATTAACTAAAGCTACCACTTGATTTGTAGAAACTACCTCTCCTTTATCAACCCCCTTATTAACTAAAATTCCAGCAATTGGAGAAATCAATTTAGTTTCTTTAATAGAGGTTAAAACAGATTGGATCTCGGCTTGTATTTGTCTAATTTTAGCTTTTTGTGATTTAATATTTAATCTTGCTTGTTCAATATTTGTTTTTTGAATTTTAATTTGTTCTTCAGTTGCACTAGATTTAATAAGACTTAAATTATCTTTAGCTAATTCAAGATTTTCTTTTGCTTCTAAAACTTTATTTTCTGCAGCTTCAATATTATTTTCATTAACTACTTTTTGGGAAGAAATTAATTGTTGTTGTGTTTCAATATTAGATATTACAGTATTAATATTGGTCCTGGCAGCATTAATATTACTTTTATAGGTTGTTACTGTAGTATCAGATAAACCAATAGAGCTATTTAAGGCATCTCTTAAGCGGTTTAAAAAACTTCTTATCTTCATAAGTTTTACCTTAGTAGATTCTAAAATTTCTTCTTTATTTGAAATCAAAGTATTTTTACTATTATCCCCTAATTCATTAATAATTTTTGTAATTTGAGGTCTTTCTGATTCAACATCTATTTTTGCTTGTGAATTGCCTGTAATAAAAGTAATTTCCGCTTTTTCAGAATTATCATTCTTAAACATTGCATCAAGATAATAATTTATAGCATCATCTGACTTTAAATAAGCGTTGTTTAATATATCATCAATGTCATCATATAGATTTTTAATATCAATCTCTGCCTTATTTTTAACTTGTTTAAGATTAGATTGGGCTGTATTTAAACTAGATTTTGCCTGCTCTACCTTAGACTCATATACTCTTATTTCCTCAGGCTTAGAGCCTTTTTTTAACTCTGTTAATTTAATCTTGGCACTTTCAAGGTCAGACTCATACTTTTCTAAATTGGCTCTTGCGCTTTCTAAGGATGCTCTTTTTTGAGCAAGGCTGGCATTTAATTGTTCATTATTTAATTCCATTATTACATCATCTTTTTCAATTTTTTCGCCAACCTCAAAATTTATCCTATCTACCCTGCCTGAAGTTTGAAAGGCAAGATTAATACTTTCTTTGGGCTTAACCTGTGATACAACATTGACCCTTTGAATTAAATCTTTTTTCTCTACAATATGAGTTTCTTTACCAATGTTTGATGCTTTATTTTTATAAAAGTAAAAAATACTAGTTATAATAGCTAATACTATAAATAGTATAATATATATTTTTATCTTTTTTTTCATAAAATATTATAATTATTTTTTTATCATATAAAACCTTAGCCTAAAGTTTAGCATATTTAAAAATAAAAATCAAGGTATAAATTTTATTTTTTAAATTTAAAAAATAAATATATATATTAATATTAAGTTTCTAAAATAGGATAATAGGTTAAATTAAAATTTATACTTATAATATAAACTAATTTTAAATAAGATTATAATAGCACTTATTGACACTTATTGAAACTTATTAATAAAATAGTAGCTTAAAGGTTCATAGGAATTCACTGGTTAGATAAAAAATAATATATAGCTTTATTAAGCTATATATTTAGACAATGTTTCACGTGAAACATTTTATCCTAATTAAATTAACTAATCTAATTAATATTAGTTATAAATTTAGTTTTTAAAGTAAAAATACTTTATCTAAGATCTAAAATCGCAAATTGTTTCACGTGAAACAATTTAATACTATTTTAAGCTATTATATACATTTAGGGTTTTTTTAGCACATTTTTCCCAAGAATACTTATTAACCTGATTTTTTCCTTTATTTCTTAAAAATTCACGCTTTTCTTTATCTTTTATTAAAATTAAAATCTTTTTAACCATATCATTAATATCTTTTGGGTTAAAATAAACTGCTGCTTTACCATAAATTTCTGGTAAAGAGGCAGAATTAGAAGAAGCAACAGGTAAACCATTTTTCATAGCCTCTAAGCCAGGTAAACCAAACCCTTCGGCTAAAGACGGAAAAACATAAATACAAGCATTTTTATATAAATAATCTAAATCTTTATCAGAAACCCTTCCTAAAAAGTAAATATTATTAATATTTTCATTTTTAACAAAAGTTTGAAGTTTTTTATAAAAATTATCCAAGTTACCAACAAAAACTAAATTAATATTAGTAATATTATCTTGAATTAATCTAAATGCTAAAATCAAACGCTTAAGATTCTTATGAGGGAATGCATTGCCAACATATAATAAATATGGTTTTTTATTTTGAAGCTTCATATATAACAATAATTTTATTTGGATCAATATTATACTTATTTATAATCTTATTTTTAGAATAATTAGATACAGTAATAATCTTATTTGAAAATTTTATAGCTAAATTTATAATGAATTTATAAATAAGCTTTTTAATAAAAAATATAATTACAGGTAAATTTGAAGAGTTTTTCTTAGATTCATGAATAATAAGGTCATGTATAGTTACAATAAATTTTTTAAAATATAAAATAGGAATATTAAAATTTAAAAAATGTACTAAATCTAGCTGGTATTTATATAGCAAAAAAGGGAAAATTAACTGTTCTTTTAATGAATATATCTTATAATTAGCTAGAACTTTATGAAAATTATTATTTTTAAATTTAATTTTCTTAAATTGTTTTTTTTGTAAAAAAATATAATATTCATTTTTATTATCAATTTTTTGAAGATGTGTTATTAATTTTTGAGTATATCTGCCAATACCCTTAAATTCAGGGCCAAAAAACCTTGCATCAATGCCTATTTTCATATAAATATATTATTTTTAAACTATTAGTTGATTGTTTCACGTGAAACAATTGCTTAAAATATATCTTAATAAAGGTATATTTTTATTTTACCACCTTATTAAGCCTTACTTATTACACATTAAACCTATAAGAAGTTTAATGTTTCACGTGAAACATTGTCTATTTTTAAACCTTAAATAAAACAAATTTATTATTTATTATAAGAAAAAATTAATATTTCACGCAAAACTCGTTGCCCAGGCCTATAATACATTAAAGTATTACGTTTACTTAAATAATTTTTATAAGGCCCTTTAAAATTAGCGAGATTAATATCTTGTTGCCAGCCCATTTTTTTTAATGTATTTAAAATAGGTAAAAAGTGTTTTTTATTATCTTTTTTAAATACAGGGAATATCATAACTATTCTAGCCTTATTTTTTATTATTTTTTTAAACTCTGCAAAAGCATCAATATAAAGTTGTGATATTTTTTTAATTTGAAAGTTAATATCTTTAATTTTTAAAGGCCCTAAAAAAGGTTCAGTTACTATTAAATTAAATTTTTTATTCATTTTTTGAGATATATTTCTAACGTCAGATCTTAATATTTTGCCTTTGTTAAGCTTAATTTGTCTATTTTCCATTACCCAGTTTAAATTTGTTTTAGTATTTAAAATAGCTTGATCATCTTTATCAGAACCATAAATATTTCTTAAACCTAAGAGTAATGCGGTTATTAAAATCGTTCCTGAACCACAAAAGGGATCTATTAAATTAAGATTCTTAAAATTATTTTTACCGTTTAAGCCAAAATTTATCATTATTTTTGCTAATTTTAAAGGCAACATTCCTTTTTTAATAGTTCTTTTAGGCTTAGAATAATCATAAAAACTATATTTTTCAAAATCTTGACAAGATATAGTATAGCCAAGTAATAATTTATCTTTATAATTTTCAACTACAATATCTGCTCCGCGAGATAATAAATCATTCTTTTTTAAGATCACAGAAGATAGATGAGATTTTTTAGAAGTAATCCATCTACAAGAAATATTTTTTGATTTTATATCTTTTTTAATTTTAAGGGCTATATTTTTAATAAGCCCTTTTAATTTTTTAGTTTCTCCATATAAACTAAAACCAAAGATAACCCTATCTCCATCTAAAGTTAATAAGTTAATAATTTCAGATCTAAAAGAATCTTTTTTTAAATCTTTTATAGAATATTTTCCTAATACTTTTCCTATTTTAACAGTACCACCCAATCTCTTTTGTAATTCCTTTACATTAAAACCAGATAAAGAATCTGTTAATAAAACCTTTTCCGAGACTTTTTCAAATCTTGAATCTTTTAAGATTTCCTTTATTTCAATAAAAGATAACAAGGGAGTTTTGCCAAGTATAAAAAAATATTTCATATTATTATTATATCAGATAATTTATTAATTATAAATCTTGCCTTAAAAATACATTTATGTTATTATACTATAAAAGTAATTAAATTAATACAAATTAATAAATAAAAAATATGCAATTATACGACTTACTCTATATCATTCCTGCTCCTAACACGGAAAAGGATGTAGAAAAAATTGTTAAAACAATTCAAAAAAACATTAAAGAACTTAAAGGAGAAATAATAAAAGAGGACAATTTAGGTAATAAAAAATTAGCCTATCCTATTGAAAAAAAAGAAAAAGGCTTTTATATTTCCCTTAAATTTAAATTAGATCCTAATCAATTAAAAACTTTAGACGAAGAATTATCTTCATCTAATAATGTTTTAAGACACATGATTGTAAAATTTTCTGATAAGCCTAAAAAAAAGAAAAAAAGAAAGCCTAAAAAAGAAATAAAAGAAGAGGAAAAAGATAAACCTAAAGAAGAGGATGGTGATGAAATAAAAAATATCAATGACAAAATTAATGATATTTTAAATAAATAATCAAAAAAAATATGAATGTTAACAAAGCTATCATTTTAGGTAATGTTACAGCTGATCCTAAAATTAAAACTACTCCTAAAGGTCAAAATGTAGCTTCCTTTGGTTTAGCTACTAATCAATACTGGACAGATAAAAATACTAACGAGAAAAAACAAAAAACTGAATTTCATAATATTGTAGCCTGGAATCGACTAGCTGAAATAGCAGAAAAATATATTAACAAGGGTAGTTTAATTTATGTAGAAGGTAGTCTTCAAACTAGAACTTGGGAAGGTAAGCAAGGTGATACAAAATATAAAACTGAAATAGTAGCTCAAAGAATTCAACTTGGCCCTAAAAATGCTACTACTAGTACTAGTAGTAATCAAAAAAACAGAAATCAGGCACGTCCTCAAACAAAAAAACAAACTCAAGACAATCCAAATGACGATTCAGAAGAAATTAATGTAGAGGATATACCTTTTTAAAATACTTTAGACAACCTAATTAATAATTAGTTATATAATTTTTATTTACTCTTATGTTAAAACAACAAAATCATTGTTTCTTTTGTGTTAATAATATTCAAGCAATTGATTATAAAAACATCAATGTATTAAAAAAATTTATTTCTCCATATGGGGAGATAATTCCTAGAAAGAAAACTGGAATATGCACAAAACATCAAAAAAAATTATCTCAAGCTATAAAAAGAGCAAGAATTATGGCTCTTTTACCATTTGTTAAAAAATAAAACACATGGAGATAAACAAAATATTTAAACTTGCCAAAGATTTAAATGCATCTGATATCCATTTATCTAACAATTTACCAGTATATTTTAGGATAGATGGTAAATTAAAAAAAATTGATAAATGGGGTAAATTAGGGGAGAAAAAAATAATTTCTCTAATTGAAACTATAATAAAACCTGAACAAAAAGAAAAATTATTTAAACAAAAATTTTTAGAATTATCACATGAAATTAAGGCAGGTATTAGATTTAGAATAATTATTTATTTTGAAAAAAATCATTTAAGCTTATCAGCAAGGCTTATACCTTCAGTAATTCCTTCAATGGAAGAAATTAATATGCCTCAAAAAGCTTATGAATTATCAAATCTAAAAAATGGCTTAATTTTAGTTACTGGTCCCACTGGATGTGGTAAATCAACAACTCTTGCTTCTATTATAGAAAATATTAATCAAAAAAGACCCTGTCATGTTGTAACGCTCGAGGATCCAATAGAATTCGTTTTTAAACCCAAGAAGAGTCTTATATCACAAAGAGAATTAAATCGAGATATGACGTCTTTTAAACAAGGATTAAAGCATGTTGTAAGACAAGATCCAGATGTAATCCTTGTAAGTGAAATGAGGGACTTAGAAACTATAAGTTTAGCAATTACATTAGCTGAAACAGGTCATTTGATATTAGGAACACTTCATACACCAAGTGCTGCTCAAAGTATTGATAGAATTATTGATGTATTTCCTCAAGAAAAACAAACTCAAATAAGATTTCAACTTGCTATGAGTTTACAAGCAATAATATCTCAACATTTACTACCACGTAAAAATGAAAAAGGTAGAATAGCAGGTAGAGAGATTTTAATTAATACTCCTGCTATTTCTAATTTAATAAGACAAAATAAAACTAATCAAATAAGATCTATTATTCAGACAGGCTCTAGAATGGGGATGAGAACTCTTGAGCAAGACTTAAAAAGATTATATCAAGATAATAAAATTTCTAAAGATATAGCAAGATCTTATTCTAATTATTCAGAAGAAATTTTTAAATAAAACGCCCCTGTAGCTCAATGGATAGAGCGTCTGGCTTCGGACCAGAAGGTTGCACGTTCAAATCGTGCCAGGGGTACTTTTCATAAAAAATATAAATAAGCGCGCATAGCTCAACTGGAAGAGCAGGGGCCTCTTAAGCCCAAGGTTGAAGGTTCGATCCCTTCTGCGCGCATTTTTTTTATATAAAAATTATAGCCTCCTAACAGGTCGGACCTGCGAGGAGGTTTTTGGATCGAACCAGAAAGGGGTCGGGAAAACTGTATTGTTTTCCCGTGGAGGAAATACTAAAACCGAGTGGTTTTAGTAATGACGTTAAACCTTGTTTAACGAGTGATGTTCGATCCCTTCTGCGCGCATTTTTTTTATATAACAAAAGCACCCCCTTAAAAGGAGGTGCTTTATTATAGGATTAAAATCTATTTCCTAACTGCTCTTTTTAAACCACTACCAACTTTAAATTTAGCAACCTTAACTGCTGGAATTTGCATTTTTTCACCAGTTTGAGGGTTAACTCCAGTTCTAGCTTTTCTTTTCTTAGCTTGGAAAGTACCAAAGCCAGAAATACTAACTTGATCGCCTTTTTTAAGGGTAGATTTAACAGTTTCAATAAAAGCATCTAAAACTCTTTTAGTTTCAGCTTTAGAATTAGCATCTGCTTTTTTGTACATTGCTTCGACAAGTTCTTTTTTGTTCATAATAATTTTTTAATTAATTAATTAATTTATTAAATTAAACCTTTATTGGCATTATTAAATAAAAATAAGATTCATGTTCTGGAGATGTAATTATACCCGGAGTATTATCATTAACTAACCTTAAAACAATTTCCTCACCTTTTACATGTAAAAGACCGTCTAATAAATAGCGATAATTAAAAACTATTTTATTTTTATCACCATCTATTTCAGCATTAATTTTAGTAGTACTTTCTCCTATTTGACTATTAAGAGAAGAAACTACTAATTCATTATTTTTAACATCTAAAGTAATATCATTAATTCCTTCTTTAACAAAAAAACTAGCTTGCTTAACAGCATTTATAAGATCTTGTTTTTTAAATTTACACTCAGTTACCCAAGTTTCTGGAATAGTTTCTTTATAATCAGGATAATCACCAGTAATTAAACGAGAAGTAATTTCAGTATCTTTATATTCAAATAATATTTGATTTTCAGAAATATAAATATTTAAATCCTCTTCACTATTATCATTTATAATTCTTATAACTTCCTGGAGTGTAGTTAAAGGAACAATTATAGATTTCTTTTTGTCATAATCCTTAATTTTAACTTTTTTTTCAGCTAATCTATAACTATCTGTACCTACAATAGTAAGAATATTTTTATTATCTTTATTAAAATCAAATAAAGCCCCACTTATTTCACTTCTAATTTCTCCAGAAGATATTGTAAAATAAGTACTTTCTAAAGCATCTTTAAATTTAGAGGCTGATATTTTTATTTTATTTTTTCTATCTACTTTAGGAACTATAGGAAAGTCTTCAGGATCTGTAACTTTAATATTTGTTTTTTGATTTTTATTATCTATAACAAGATTATTATTTTTCTCTTCAAAGTTTATAGCCTTATTTGGTAAAAGTTTTATATAATCATTTAAAAGCTTAGCAGGTACAGTAGTCTTACCTTGGCTTTTTATTTTTGCTCTAACTTTTGTTTTTACTGCAATTTGTAAATTAGTTGTTATTAAAGTTAAGTGTCCTTTTTCTGCTTTAATTAAAACATTATCTAGAATTTCTAAATTAGTTTTTCCAGTTCCAGCTATTTTAGTATTTTGATTTAATCCCTTAGTAAGATTTTCTTGCAAACAGGAAAATTTAATTTTTTCTTTATTATTTTTTGTCATTAGTTATTAATATAATATATTTATTTTAAATAATAGTAGTCTTAATAGGAGTTGTGGAATAGTAGGAAAAGTTAAATATTTGTTTATACTTATATAAATTTAAAACATTTTTTTGTTATTAACAAGTGTAAAACTTTTTAATAAATAGTATAAAAGTTTGGGATAAAAAATATTTTTTTAAAATTATAGATTTTTTTAATTTTTTATACACAATTTTTACTAAAAAAATTAATACTATTTCCACTTGTTTTTAAAAGGATTTATTTTATGATAAAAATTTGTCCAAATACTATATTGAAAAACAGAAAACATTGCTATAAATAAAGTAGTAATAATTGTTTGAATGATAGGCCAAATAATTGTAAGAATATGAAAACCAATATCGGACTTTATATAAAGAAACAAAATAATTATTAAAGTAAAAGGGAAAGCTATAACAGAGGATATTAATAATAATGCTAAACCAAAAAGAAAAGTTATAAAGAATAAAAATAAACAAGTTTTAATAATCTGAAAGAAATTTTTCCAAAATATTAGCCAACCCTTTTGAATAGCAGGAAAAAATTTCTTTTTCTCTATAATAATAGTTAATATAATGAATCTTATTATTAATCCTATTATTAATGAGATTAATATAAATGTAATAATATAATAAAGGATAGGAATAGATAAGGCAAATTTAAAAGAAATTTTAAATAAATAAAATATTATAAATGTTATTAATATACTTAAAGTATAAACTAATATAATTTTCCAAATTGATTTATGGCTATTTTTAAAAATTTTTCCAAGCTTTAAATCTTTTTTAGGAGTTGTTTTTAATTGGGAAATATAAGATATAATAATAACTTGAGATAAAATAGCAATATATAAAGGTATTATTATAAAGGAAATAATAATAATAAGATTATAAAGAGGTAAAGAGGTTAAATTATTTACTAGATTTAAAGAGAATTGAAAAGAATCTTGTAAAATTTGTAAAGTCATTAAATTTTCAATCCAACTAATCACTTTATTAATATTTAAAAGAGCTAAACTAATTCTATTTGTTATAAAAAGAGAAGCAAAGATACCAAATAACCATAAAATAGGATTATTCCACACTATTTGTAAAGACTTTTTGCTTATGGATTTTAAATTAATTTTCATATTAACTCCTATTTTTTATCAGAATTCTTACTATTATTATCTTTTTTAATAATTTTTTCAAATTGTTCTTTTTCTAGGGTTTCTTTTTTTAATAAAGTTTCAGCTATTTCTTTTAATTTGTCTTTATGTTCTTTAAGTATTTTTTCAGCTTTATTATAACATAATTTAATTATTTCGGAAACTTCTTCATCAATTTTTTCAGCAACTTTTTCAGAATAATTTCTTTTATGAGAGATTTGTTCTCCTAAAAATATTTCATCATCTGTTTCTCCAAAAGTACGAGGACCTAAGTGTTCACTCATTCCATATTCAGTGACTAGTTTTTTAGCAATCTTAGTTGCTTTTCTAAGGTCATCTGAAGCACCAGTGGTAACATCTTTGAATGTTAATTTTTCGCTTATATATCCACCTAGGAGGGCGCCAAGTTTATCTAAAAATTCTGTTTTGTTTTTTAATTTTTTTTCTGTTTCTGGCATTTTTAAAGTATATCCTGCTGCTCTGCCTCGAGAGATAATAGAAATTTTTTGTACTGGATCACAACCTGCTGAAAAAAAGCTAACAATAGCATGTCCTGCTTCATGAAAAGCAATTATATTCTTTTCCTTGTCAGATAAAATATGGCTTCTTCTTTCTGGTCCTAGTATAACTCTTTCTATACTTTCAAGAATTTCATCCATAGTAATTTTATCTTTTTTTCTTTTTGCTGTAAGTATAGAAGATTCATTTAATAAGTTTTCAAGATCAGCACCTGTAAAGCCAGGTGTTCTTTCAGCAACTCTTTTTAAATTAACGTCTGAAGCTAAAGGTTTACCTTTGGCATGTATTTTTAAAATTTCTTTTCTGCCATTTATGTCCGGTAGGTCTAAGATAACTTTTCTGTCGAATCTACCCGGTCTTAAAAGGGCAGGATCTAAAATATCAGGTCTATTAGTAGCAGCCATTACAATAAGACCAGAATTTGGTTCAAAACCGTCTAATTCAACTAAAATTTGGTTTAAAGTTTGTTCTCTTTCATCATGTGATCCTCCTACTCCAGCTCCTCTTTTTCTACCAACTGCATCTAATTCATCTATAAATACAATAGCAGGTAAATGTTTTTTTGCTTTTTCAAATAAATCTCTTACTCTAGAAGCACCTACTCCAACAAACATTTCTATAAATTCTGATCCAGATATGTGATAAAATGGAACGCCTGCTTCTCCAGCACTTGCTCTTGCTAAAAGAGTTTTACCACAACCAGGTGGACCGACTAAAAGTACTCCTTTTGGTATTTTAGCCCCTAATTTTACGTATTTTTTAGGATGTTTTAAAAAGTCAACAATTTCTTCTAAATCTTCTTTTGCTTCTTTTGCTCCAGCAACATCATTAAAATTAGTTTCTACTTTTTTATTTTTATCTATTTTTTTAGCCTTACTTTTACCGAAATCAAAAGCTTTCATTCCCTTGCCTTTCATTTTCTTAGAAAGATAATAAAAAATTCCTATAAATATTAAAATAGGAAAAATTAATGGGAGAATAATATTTAAAATGGCATCAGTAGTTTTGGAACTTTTAACATTAACATCAATATTAGCAATCTTTTGAGAGGAAATATTATAACCTGTTAGTATATCAGTAAAGTTTTCATTTTGCTCTTTAAAAGTATATTGTTTTTTACCATTTTTTAATAATATGTTTATTTTATCTTTTTCAATGGTTATTTCTTGGACTTGTTCTTGTTTAATCTCTTGAACTAATTTATTTATACCTATTTTACTAGTTTCTTGGCCTTGAAGGTTAAATAAACTAAAAATACCAGAAATAATTAGAAATATTATTATAAGTATAATAAAGTTTTTAAATAATGATTTCATAGTTAATAATTATAATATTAAACTTTTTTATTTCTGCTTGTGTAAAGATAAGCCTAAGCGATGATTTTCTGGTTCAATAGAAACAATTTTAAACTTTTTTGTGTCACCTACCTTACCAATATTTGATAAATCGTTTATATTTTTATCGGATAATTCTGAGATATGAGCTAAACCATGAATATTTTTATCTAGTTCTACAAAAAAACCAAAAGGATTAACTTTAATAATTTCTCCTTCAACTATATCTCCCACACTATATTTTTCTTTAACATTTGCCCAAGGATCTTTTTTTAATTCTTTAATAGAAAGAGAAATTTTTCCTTCATCACTAATGTCAATTATCTTTGCTTTTACCTTGTCACCAACTTTTACAATATCGCTGGGATGATCTAATCTTTGCCATGCAAGTTCTGAAATATGTATTAAACCTTCTTTATTATCATCAAAGGTGACAAAAGCTCCAAAATCAACTATTCCACTTATTTTTCCTTCAACCATATCTCCAACACTATATTTTTCTTTAATCTCTTTTTCTTTTTTAGTGGTAACAGCTTTTTTCTCTGAAACAATAAGTTTGCTTTCTTCTTCATCAGCAGTAAGAAATTTAACTTTTATTTCTTGACCAATAAAATCCTTTAATTTTTCTAATATTTTTTCTTTATCACCTTCTTTTACTCTAGGATAATTTTTAGGTCTTAAATGAGAAACAGGTAAAAAGCCTTGGATTTTTCCATATTTAACAATTAAGCCACCTTTATTAGCATCTACAACTTTTACTTTTACGGTTGTATTCTCGTTTTGTATTTTTTCTAATCTTTCCCAGGCAATTTTATGACCGGCTATTCTAAAAGATAATTCAATAAGGCCTTTTTCATTTTCTGTTTTTACTACTGTTGCTTTTACTTTGTCTCCTTTTTTAAGATTAGTAAATTCTCCAGATTCATCAAGTAATTCTTTACCTCTTACTATACCAGTTTTTATGCCTTTAAGGTCAATGTAAATACTATTCTCTTTTACTTGCATAACTGTTCCTTCTATTAAATCACCTTCTTTTGGGATAGATTTAATAGGTTTTTGATATTCTTTTTTTGTGGTAATATTTTTTTTCATATAATATATATTATAATAGTTTATAATTTAATTGACAAGAGATAATCTATGAAGAAAATAAAACAAATTTTAATATTTTTTATTATCTTAATTACCTTCCTGTTTTTTATTAGTCTTACCTTGCTTTATTCTAATAATAATGAGAAGTTTATTCCAGAAAATACTTTAGTTTATATTAATATTCCCAATAAGGGTTTAGAAAATTTAGCAAATTTAAAACCTTTTAAAAAGATTTCTTTACTTGATTCTAACTTTAAAGCCATTGAAAACATTAATTATTCAGATGTTGAAAATTTAGGCTTTATTATTATTAAAAAAAATGAAAATATAGATTTAGCTTTAGTTTTGAATTTTAAACAAAAAGACAAGTTTAAAAATCTTGTCGATTTGAACAAAGATTCAATTTTAAAACTTGATTCAAAAGTTTTAGGAATTAGAACAAATAAAGATATTTTTAATAATATTAAAAAAGATGACTTTAAGTCTAATTTTTTTCAAACACTTTGGTCTAAAGTAAAACTTTTAGCCAATAAGAGTGTTGGTGATATTTATTTTAATTTTAATCAATTTCAATCCCGTGACAATTATTTTAACAATCTTTCTACTTTAAAGTCAAGTGTTTTAAGCCTTGATAAGAAAAAAGCTGAGATAGGATTTTCTTTTAAAAGCGAATTTTATCTTAATTATAAAGGTATAAAAGATCAAAAATTCACAAAACCGTTTGTTTTCGGATATAAAGAAAACAGAAGTATTGAGAAGATTTTAGATAATTTAAAAAAGAATTTTGCTTTAGAATATCCTATAATAAAGAAAAACATTTTACCAGATAATTCTACTTTTTTAGAAAAAATTGCTGATCCAGAAAACTTTATTTTTAAAGAAACGAAATTATCACTTGATCAGGACTTTAATAAAGATGCTTATGTTCTAAATAATAAGAATGTAAATATTATAGTATTAAAAAGGGGTGATATGTTTATAATGTCTAACCAAAATAATGCTCTTAAAAATTATTTAATAAAGCAAGACTATTTAAAGCAAGAAAAAGATTTATTCTTTTATTTGCCTGATTTAAATAATGGCTTTGATAGTTTATTTTTAAAACAAAATAATAATAAAATAAACGGTTATATTAAGTTAAAAAATGATTAAACTAAAAATTTCTAAATTTATAATAATTCTTTTTTGCTCCTTTTTATTATTTATTTTAGATAGAATTATTAAAATTATCGCTAAATCAGGAGAAACTTTTGAAACTATTTTTGTAGATTTTAAGTATACGCCTAATCCTTATATTGCTTTTTCCATTCCTATTTCGGGTTTTTTACTATATTTTTTAATAGGATTAGGAATTTTTTTTATTATAAGTTCTTTAATAATAGAAGTAAGGCAAAAAGAATGGCTAGGCTTTTTAGGTTTTAATTTAATTTTAATAGGTGCTATTAGTAATTTATTAGATAGAATTTTTACTGGATCAGTAACTGATTATTTTGTTTTTCTAGGAATCAGTGTTTTAAATCTATCTGATATATTTATATTTATTGGGATTGTAATTGTTTTAATTTCAATTTTTAAGACCAATAAAAAGGATAAATTATTTTTTAAAAAA
>DATFJC010000001.1:0-9705 GCA_035269445.1 Patescibacteria group bacterium | reverse complement strand
GCATGTATTTAACATTAAGTTAAATTTTGCCTTACCCCACAAGAATTAAAATTGTGGGGTTTTATTTTTATCTTGACAAAAACTTAATTTTTTGCTATTTTAAGAGTAAATATAAGGCTTATAAAAAAGGAGGAATATCATGGATACTGTAGTTTTTGCCTTATCTTCAAAGAAAAATAGGGTCTTATCCAAAATGGTTGGTATAAGTGCTGTTAAAATAGCAAGGGATCTTCAAGTGCCTGTTTATAGTATTATAGGTAACGTGGAAATACCTCGTTTTGGGGAAAAGGTTTTATTTTTTACAGATGAATCAGAAGTTTCTGATTCAATTAAAAAGGTTTTAAAATATGCCCAGGCACTAGACTTAAAAGAAGTAATTGTTGTTTGTGACGACCTGAGTCTTGCTGCTAGGGTGGTAATTTTATCACCTCCTAACATGAATATCAGCCATCACATAATTAGGCTTGGCTGGTAAAATTTAAAACCCCTCTTATTAAAAAGAGGGGTCTTTTTTGTAGTTTGCTTTAATCTAAGAAGTTTTATTGTTTTTAAAATTTGAATATTTTGTAATAAAAAAGGCCAATATATTCATGAAAAGCAGCGTCTGTTTTTTCTAGATTATTAGCCTTTGGGAAAAAGTCTAGTATATCATATCCTTTTTTTATTTTTATATCCGTTGGAGCTGGAATAGGGTTGGTATTAAATTTTTTAAATAAATAAATTGATCTTGGCATATGATAACTAGATGTTACTAGTAAAAACTTATTATCTTTTAATATAGGAGCTAAGTATTTAGCACTTTGATAAGTATTTTTAGATTTATCTTCTAATATAATGTTTTTGCTTTTAATACCTCTTTCAATTAAGTAGTTTTTAAGCTCTTGGCCAGCCTTGATATCAGGACGTAAGGCGACAGAACCGGAAATATAGATTTTTAAGGGTTTGTTACTAGCCTTATTTAGTCTTAAAACCTCGTTAGAGCGAATTTGAGAGCCTTGTTTGCTTCCCAAGAGTAAAACTACGGTTTGAGTTTTTTTAAGGGCCTGCTTTGTAATGACAGGATATTTAGTTTCTAAGGGTTTAATAATAAGATCAGCTATGGGAGCAATGGAAAAGAAATAGTAAATTAAAAATGATATTATAATAAGGGGTTTAGCAAATTTTTTCTTATAACATAAAATAGCTATTAAAAAAAGAACAAAAAT
The DNA here is from genome assembly GCA_035269445.1 of Patescibacteria group bacterium. Classification (GTDB taxonomy): domain Bacteria; phylum Patescibacteriota; class Patescibacteriia; order UBA2591; family UBA6264; genus DATFJC01. Next base: position 8,500 of record DATFJC010000001.1, on the reverse strand, counting down.
AAAAACACTAGGATAGCAAATTTGTTGAATAAGTTTGAATAAAAGCATTTAATTTAAATTAAATTCAAACCCGGGGATTAAACTTGCCCCGGGTTTTATTATTGATATTTAATATAATAATTTTTAATAGTTTTTATTATAAGTTACCTTGGAATTCGCTTTCTTTAATATCTTTATCTTTGTCTTTAGAAAAATATTCAGCTCCAAAAGCATAAAGTATTCCAATAAAGGCACCTAAAACCCCGGCTATTAATACATTTAGTTTTCTATTAGGGGCAATTCTTGTTTCTGGGGCAGAAGCAATAACTTCTACTTTTGTTTGAGTGGTGCTATATTGTCTTTCAAATTCTTTTTGTTGTATTTTTTCTTCAAAGTCAGCCATTTTATTGGCAAGACTAGATTGTTTTTCATTAATTCTAGCATCAATTTTAACTAAGTTTTGTTCTAAGCTTCTTTTCTTGTTTTTTTGATCTTCTTGTCTTTGTTTATTCTTATCTAAAAGAGCAATATAGCTTTCTACCATTCTACCTTGTCCTTCTGAGGTAATATTGGCTCTTTTTTGAATTTCATTATTGTAAAAGTTAATATCGTTTTCAATTTGAGTAAGTTCTTGCTCTACTTGTAAAATATCTTGACTTGTCTTTTCTTTTTCTTTTTCTAGGGTTTTTATGTCTTGATTTAAATCAGTTTTAACTTTTTCTTTGTTTTGTTTTATAGACTCCATTTCTGATTCAAAGGTTGTTTTAGCAGTTGCAAATTTTGTGTCATGATAACTTAATAAATTATTAACTACTTCATTTGTTACAATAACAGAGTTTTTAGGAGTCTTTGCTTTACCAGAAATTTGAATATAATGAGCCCCTTCTTCACCATTTTCTACTTCTTTAATACTAAACATTGATTTTATGGTATTGGTCTTTACATCTTTTGTTAAGTTTAAGGGGTCTTTTAAATTATTTCTTAATTTTTTTAAAACGGCCTCTTTTTCAAAAACAGATTTTATTTCATTGACAGATTGAATGTTTTCTCCTTTTATTTTACCAATTTCTACTAAACTAGAGGCTTCAAAAGTAGGCGGGGTTATTAAACTTATAACAGCAGCGAAAACTACTGCAATTGAAAATATGATAACAATTGACCATTTTCTATTCCATAAAACTTTAATATATTCTCTTAAATCAATTTCTTCATATTGTGGTTCTTGGTTTTCCATAAAATTAAAATTAATTTTGTTATTTTGTCCTCTATTATAGCTAATATTTTGTTTTTGTCAATAGGGTAGGTTGGAAAAAAAGTATTCTTAACCTATTGTTAACCTCTAGGGTTCACCGCTTTAGGTTCACCGCCTAAAAAGAGGTCTTTCCTCCGTAAGGGGGTGAGACCTCCAAAGTTCTTTAGAGGATAAATTAAGTGTTATTAACTAAAAATTTCAATATAATTTTTAAGCTTGAATTGGCGATTTCTTTGTTTACCAGTTATTTCTTTTACAATTTCTAATTTTTCTAAGGCGTCTAATAATGAGTTAGCAGTAGGGAAGGTAATCCCTAATTCATTAGAAAGTTCTTTTACGGTTACTATTGGGTCAGACAAAAGATAGGATAAGGCTTTTTTAGAAAGCTTTTTTTGTCTTGAACTTACCTTTTTATTTATAAGATTGTCATAATCTCTTTTTAAGTTGACTGCTTTTTGAAGGGTATTTATCCCCTTTTTTGAGGTACTTGTAACACCTTTTAAGAAGAATTTTAACCACTGGTCCATATTATTTTCTTTTCTAACTTGAGAAAGCAATTGGAAGTATTTTGTTCTATTTTGGTTTAAAAAGTGAGATAAATATAAAACAGGCTTATCTAATATACTAACATCAATAAGGTATAAGGTAATTGTTAGGCGACCAATACGCCCATTTCCGTCTAAAAAAGGATGAATAGTTTCAAACTGGTAATGACTTATTGCCGTTTTTATAAGATAGGGGAGTTGTAACTTATCATTGTGCCAAAATTTTTCTAAATCAGAAAGAAGTTTAGGGAGATCATCTGGGTGTGGGGGAACAAAGTTTGCATTGTTTATATTAGTGCCACCGATCCAATTTTGTGTTTTTCTAATTTGACCAGGATTTTTCTTTTCACCACGTACGCCAGATAAAAGAATTTTATGGGCTTTTTTTATTAATCTAATACTTAAAGGTAGATCCTTTAATTTATTAATAGCTAGGTTCATTGCTTTGATATAATTTTGTACTTCTTCCCAGTCGTCTCTTTTTTCAGGAACTAAGTTTTCTTTTTCTATAAACACTTCTTCTATATTGGTTTGTGTACCCTCGATTTCACTAGAAGTAGTTGCTTCTTTTGCTACATGCATTTTAATAAAAAAACTAATATCAGGCATTTGAAGAGCAAATGTATTTAATTTACTTAAATTACTGCTAGCTTTTTCTAATAGTAAATTTATATCTTTGTCATGCCACTTGTAGGGTTTGTTTATTGTTTCTGGCATAAAGCTTTTATAGTTATAGCTACTACCAGTTAAATTTGTTTTATATTGTCCTGATTTAAATTTAGTCATAAACTTTTAATAAGGAATTATGTTATTAAAAGTTTAGCACATAACTTTTAATAACGCAAGGGCAGGGCAGTCTCCATGGTTAACCTTTAGGTTCACCGCCTAAAAAGGGGGTCTTTCCTCCGTAAGGGGGGTGAGACCTCCAAATGGAATTAGGGATAGAGAGGCGGGAGATTCGATTTCCGGATGGTGGTTTAATCGCCTTTCAGTGTTGTCTTTCCAAAGGGCAGGTGTATTTTTGGGGTAATATAAAGGGTCCGAAGTAATTTTAGCCTTTTCGCTTTTGTCGAAAAGCAATATGGGGCATTTTTTAGTGTAGATAAATTCATTTCTTCTTTATTTTTTCATGTAAGAGATGGTTTTCATGATTATCATTTGATTTAAAAGTGTTTTAGTATTATAATAAAACATAAGAAAGGAGGTGAATCTTTTATGAGAAATAGAAGATGCCTAGGTTTACGCCTTAGATTAAGGCTTAGGGGGAAGAGAATGCGGAGACGTAGACCTTTTGGAAAAAGTAACCCTAGATCTCCCCGTTATGGCAGAAGAGGCCAATAAATAGCGGTTACCAAGGGAGGGAAATAAACTTATTTCCCTCTTTTTTTTTAAAGGTTATTAAGTAAAAATTTCAATATAATTTTTAAGTTTGAATTGGCGATTTCTTTGTTTGCCGGTTATTTCTTTTACAATTTCTAATTTCTTTAAAACATTTAATAAAGAGTTGGCAGTAGGGAAGGTAATCTCTAATTCATCAGAAAGTTCTTTTATGGTTACTATTGGGTCAGATAAGAGATAAGATAAGGCTTTTTTAAAAAGCTTTTTTTGTCTTGAACCCACCTTTTTATTTAATTATTTTAAGAAGTTTATTTAATGATTTTTTAAGGGTGTAATCTGGTTTTACAGGGCTTAGGACAATTCTTTTTTATGTTTTATTATAAAATCTTTTTGAGCTTTGATCATATTCTGAGGCATATCTTTAAATAGTTTGTATTTCTTGTTTTTATCATTTAATGAGTTGTTGTCTTTTAGTTTTACTAAAAAGGCGATACCCACTGGTTGGTCAAAATAATTAGTAAAGTTATATTCAATAACTCCAAGCATTTTTTGAACTTCTATATTTTCTTCTAATTCTTCTTGAGCTAATCTTTTTACGGCTTTTACTAGGTTTTCTCCTTTTAACACTGTTCCTCCAGGAATATGCCATTTTCCAATAGCTGGAGGAATATCCCTTTTAGTTAAAGCTATTCCTTTATTTGTTAACAAAATTACTTCAACGCAAAGTCGAGGCACAATGGAATAGATTTTTTTATATTCTTTAAATGGCATTTTTTTTACTTTCATTTTTTTATAAATTAGTTTTTTTAAATAAGGTCATTATAGGGTTTTGGTATTTGGCCATTTTTCGGTAATTTTTTCTAGCTAGCATGCTTTTTAGGGGTATATAATATTATTTAGATTTGATTATTAGGCTATTTTAAGAAATTAGGAATTTTTCTAGCTTGTTTTTGTCCTAATTCGTAAGTTTTTAAAAGTTTATCTTTGTCAGTGGTATTTGATAGAGTTGGATTATTTTCAGGGGGGTGGATTAGTAAGATATTTTTATCTTGTTTTATTTTTTCTAAATCTTTTGTAGTTTTCTTTTCAGCTTTTAAATAAGGGGAAAGCATTCCCTTGCCATACTCATGTTCCATTATTTTACCTTCTATAAGGTTTTTAAGGTTAAAAGCCAGCCAATTTCTTTTTATGGGTCCGTTAAAAATTACTACTATTTTATTATTGGGGTGTTTTTCTTTTATTTTTTCTATTCCTAGCATATCTACTATTGCAGCATCAGAGTATTCATTTCCATTTATTATTTCTCCCTTATCTACATAGGGTAAAATTTTAACAGCAGCCTTAAGTAATTTAATTAAGTTTTTTTCATTAGCTTTTTTGTATTCTATTTTCTTTGTTTTTAAATTAAATAGTTTTATATAAAAATCTATTTGTTTATCAAAAACATCTTTAACATTAAGCTTTTTCTTGTTTTTGATTATATTGATTAAATAATCTATATTGATTGTATTGTCTGTTTTTTGGTCAGATTTTAATGGTATAAAGCGGTTTTTTATTCTCTCTAGACCAGCCTTCCAAAAGTCTTTGGTTGATATGAAGTCATTGGTTAAGTCTTTGGAATATATAGAAGATCCTAACTTTGTTTGACGGGATAAAAAATAGGCACCAGCAAAAGTACCAGCAGAAGCAGCATAAATTGCTTTTATATTTTTATAAAAGTTTATTTTCTCTAAATAGGTTACCACTCCAGCGCTAAAGATTCCTCGCATTGCGCCTCCAGAGATATATAAGATTATTTTTTTCATTATATTGTATTTATGATAAGGGGTATTTAGATTATTTTATTTATTTTCCATTTTTTTTTAAATCTAATAAATTTTGCTTTTTTCTTATTTTCTTTAATTAAAATCTTTTCATTTAATTTGATTTTTTTATTAACCACTTTTCCGTCGATTATTAAACAAGCATCAACCTTGCTCTTTTTAACTGTAACTGAAATATCTGTTTTATCATTAACAACTATACTTTTTTGTTTTTGTAAAAATGGATTTATTGGTGTGATTATGAAAACATTAGCATTTGGATGAGCTATTGGGCCACCCAAAGATAGGGAATAGGTAGTTGAGCCAGTTTGGGTTGCTATAATTAATCCATCTGCCCTGAATTTAAGTTTATCTTTTTTGTTTAAATTAATTTCAAAGTTTAATAAATTTGCTGGAAATTGTCCACTAATGACTAATTCATTTAAGGCAGAATATTTTTTGTTTATTAAAAGCATTTTTCTTTTTTCAATAAAAAAATCATTATTTATTAATTTTTTTATTCCCTGAATAGTATTTTTTTTATTTAATTCTGTTAAAAAGCCTAAATTTCCAAAATTGATTCCTAGTATTAATGGGTTATTTGGTAATTCTCTTAAAGAGTGTAATATAGTTCCATCACCACCAAAGGTTAATACAGCATCTGCATAAATTTCTTTAATATTTTTAGTTTCAAAGTTTTCTTGTAGTTCTTTGAAGTTTTTTGCTAATTTTTTATTAATTATTATTTTAAAATTTTTTAAATAAGTTAAAATTTCCTTAATTATCTTATAATCAGGTTTTGTAATCTTTTTATTTGAAATTATTGCTATTGTTGAAATTGGTTTATTGTTTTCCATTTTAATTTAATTTAGTTTTTTTAAGGTGAGTTTTTCTATATTTCTGCTAATTCAGTAAGGCGTTTTGCTTAGAATTTGCTTTTATTTTCGTAGTATAGTTTTTTTATGGTATATATTATTTTTAATTAAATATATATATAAATCTTTATGTTTATATTATTAATCAAGATTGTCTTTATAGCAAGGTTAGGATATTAATTTGTATCTGTTAATATTGGGGGCTAATTGTTATGGTGTAAAAAAAGTTAGTTAATTTTGAGGAATTAAAGGTATATTCTTTTGTATGTTTTGTTTAAGTAGTATAATATCAATGTATGAAAAATTATTATTTTCCAAAAATAGAAAAATTTACTTTAAAAAATGGCTTAGTGGTATTTTGGATTCCTAGAAAAGAGGTAAATCATATTCATATGGATGCTGTTTTAAAAACCGGCAGTAGGGAAGAGCCAAGTGAATTATCTGGTATATCCCATTTTTTAGAGCATTTATTTCTTTTTTCTCCAACTATGTCTTTTCCTACTTTGGATAAGATATCTAATTTTAGGTCTCAAGTAGGGGGTTGGGTTAATGCTTTAACCTATTTTGAAAAAATTGTTTTAGAAGGGGATTTCCCAATTAAGAACTTATCTAAGGCTTTAACTCTTTTTAAGGAAAACTTATTTTATTTAAAATTTAATTCTGAGATTTTTAAAGCTGAAAAGGCTCGTATTATACAAGAAATTGGTGGAGAAAAAGATGATCCCATATTTGAAATAGGTAACTTATTAACTGAAAATCAAACTAAAGAAAAAGATTCAGCTTTTCGTAGGGTTTTAGGCGATAAAAAATCAGTTAAGGAAATGAAATTTAATGATTTAAAAAAGTATTATAAAAAAGTGTTTAATCCTTTAAATACAATTTTAATTGTTAGCGGGCCAGCTAGTATAGCTAAAAGTTTAAAATCTAAGCTTTTGAAAAATTGGGGGAGTATAGAAAATAAATATGAGACTTTTCCTAAAATAAGAAGAACTAGTTTTGTTAACTTTTCAAAAAAGCACTTTCAAAAGAAAGATTTACAAGAAGTTTATTTTACTTTGTCTTTTCCTATAAACAAGGTATCTATTAAAAAAGAATATGAGTTATTAAGGCTTTTAATGTATGTTTTAGATTTTAGTGAAAAATCTATTATTGACAATATTGAAAGAAAGGGTTTAGCTTATTACATTAACAAAGAGTATTTATTATTACCCAATAAGTGTTTATTTGACTTTTACGGACATACAGAGAATATATCTAAATTAAAAGAAATATTGTCTTATTTAAAAGATAATTTAATAAATAATAATTTAAAGTCTTTAACGCCTTCTCTTTTTAAAAGAGCTAAACAAAAGTATTTATTATTTTATTTAATGGATTTAGAAAAAGAAGAAGACATATCTAATTATATTCAGGACGGTGTTTTAATTAGTAAAAAATCAATAGATTTTAAAAAGCAGTTTAAAGAGATAAAAAATATTTCTTTTAATGATATTAAAAAGTTTATGGATAAAGTATTTATTAAAGAAAACATGAATGTCATAACAATGAGTAAGCATAAAAGTATTGATTTAAAATATTTATTATAAATTAAGATTGGAAGTCTATTTTAAAAATAAAATGCCCCCTTATTGTGGGGACTTTTTTTATAGAATAGGAGATGGAGCTTGAAATTAGAGGTCGTTCCTTTGGTGCGACCTTCAGGGTTTTTTAGATTAAGTATGTGTTTCTTTATAGATTTTTAAGTTGGATATAGTTTCTTTTTTTAGATTATCTTTTATCCATTGTTTTTTTGCTTTTGTATTTTCTTCTTCAAATAAATCTCCTATACCTTGTAATATATTTTTGTGATTAACGCTTTGTATTATTTTTATGCATTCATCTATATAATTAGATAAATTTTTGTTTGTTCTTAATTTTACTATATCTTTATTAATATCCCAATCTTTATCTGTAAAAAACCAAATATCATAAATATCTCTGTTGGTTATATGTTTCCTGTCAGTAAGAGCAACTAGTTTATGGGCAAATATGTCAGCTTTTTTCATAACTTTTATAGATATACCTAAATAGTTTTTTATTTCATATGAATTTTTCTTATTGATTTCACGATATGAGATGTCTATGCTAATATTTTGTAGATCCTTTTGGTAGGACAATATAAAAGAAATACTATTGCTAAATCCCTTATTTATTTTTGCTTCTGTTATAGTACCATGCTTTTTAAGAATTTTTTTTAGCTTTTCAATAACTTCTTGTTTTTTATCCTCTTTTAATAAATCAAAATCTAGATCTGTTGAAAAGCGAGAGAGATTATAAAATAAATAAGTAGCTGTACCTCCCTTAAAGCCAAGTAGGGAGCTAAGACTTGTATCAGAATAAATATCTTTTAATATTTTAATCATTTTTGTTTTGTGTTTTTGGGTATTAAGCATTGAAGTATGATTTAGTTCTTTTAATTAAGGCCTTGTTGTTATAAATTTTAGCTAAATCCATAACCTTTTTCCTATTTAGTTGTTCTAAGTTATCAAAATGGTAATCTTTATAAAGGTATAAGGCATCTAAAAAGGCTCTTTCTTTAGTAGCTTCATAGTAATTATCTTTTTTTATTACCCCTTTTTGGTTTGTTAATATATCGTCTTTTATTTTACTTATTTTTATATTTTTTCCATCTACTTTAATTTCTCTACTTAAATAGCTGACTACAAAAAT